>JANMDF010000291.1:0-4478 GCA_031376145.1 Alphaproteobacteria bacterium | reverse complement strand
GACAGTATCGGTTTCCTGATGATATTGTCTACGCTCGGAATGCCCGACAATCACATAGCGACAGCCCATATTTTTCAACATGGCCGCACTGGTATCACCGGTAAACGCACCGCTGCTTTCGGTATGGCAATCCTGACCACCCCAGGTAATGCCGGTATTTTTCAATTGCTGTGCCGCCAGATACAGGTAAGGAAACGGTGGGCATACGGCGATTTCTACACCGGCTGGTTTGTCCTGTGCCAGTGCCTGCAGCAACGCTGCAGCCATCGCCACATCACCATTCATTTTCCAGTTACCAGCGATTAACGGTTTCATACAGCATGTCTCCCCATCAAAAATACTTGCTTGCGGCTGTAGTTAGCCATATACCGCTCGCATCTCAAGATTAACAAAAAAAATCTTGCGAGTGGTAAAGCCCGCGCGGCGTTTGAGCGAAATAATGCACATTCTTCATGTGCATTAAGTATGGATAATTGAGCAAGCAAAAAAGTGTTACCATTATGATTCAATATCTCCACGACCGCGCCAGTTCCTGGTTTGCAAAATTTATCCTGCTGCTGATTGTCGGTGTATTTGTGGTCTGGGGGGCGGAAACAGCCTTTGACAGTACACCCAACAGCCGTGTGGCCGTTGTCGCAACCGTTGGCGACCAGGAAATCGGCGCTGAAACATTCCTGATGACTTTTAACCGTGCCCTGCAGAGCATTCCACAGGAATTTAAAGCCTCTCCACAGTTTGCAAAACTGAAAAAAGAGTTTGCAGAACAAGCCTTGCAGGCCATGATTCAAAATGCCCTCTATACCCAGGCTGCTGCTGACCTGAACCTTCATATTGCCGATGAGACCCTGCAGCGGGAGATTGTAAACAATCCACAGTTTTTTGGTGAAAACGGTCAGTTTGACCGCAACAAATACCTTGCAACACTCCAGCAGGCCGGTATTGCCGAAGAAGAACTGCTGCAGGACTTTCGTAACGCCCTGTATCGCCAGTATATTGCCGATATGTGGGCAGGTGTCATGCCTCCAGCCGTTCTGCTGCAGGCGCGCGCAACCTTTGCCAATGAGACACGGGATGTTGATTATGTGTTTTTACCATCAACACCCGTAACCACCGTACCAGATACCGCCACACTGGATGCTTTCTACGCAAAAAACAAAACGCGCTACCTGACGGAAGAACAACGTAATTTTTCTTATATTATTATTGATCCCAAAGAGGTAACAAAGAAAGTTAATATTACGGATGAGGCTGTTGGGCTGTATTATCAAAATCACATCAATGATTATAAAAAACCGGTTCAGCGTCAGGTATTACAGGTACAGACTGACAGTAAAGACGCGCTGAATACGATAAAAGATGCGCAATGGGTGGATCTGGGCTGGATCAGCAGGGCTGAATTGCCTGCAGCACTGGGAGACGCGGTTTTTGCCGCTGCCGTTGATACCGTTACTCAACCCGTACAGACAGATTTTGGCTGGACACAGTATAAGGTTCTTGCCGAAAAACCTGAAACAGTCATCACCTTGCAGCAGGCCAGCGCGGGTATTAAGGATCGCCTGCGCAAAGAGCTTGGCTATGAACAGGCCTATGACCTGGCGGGTGACATTGAAGACAAGCTGTTGTCTGGATACACCCTGGAATCAGCCGTGGCTGGAAAATCTATCCCCATCGAAAAGATCAGCGGTGTTGTGGCAGATAACCGCAAAAATACCGCTGGTATCTTTGCCGATAATCCTGACGCGCTAACGGTGCTGTTTAAATTAGCCGCGCAACGCTACAGTAACACTATAGACCTTGCCGACGAGCGTATCCTGCTGGCACGTGTTGATGGCATTACCGCACCACAGCCACAACCCTTAGATACCATTAAATCTTATCTCATTAAACACTGGCAGCAGGAACAGGGGGCAGCAGCAGCCATTGTTTCCGCCCGCACTGTTGCCGGGCTGCTGGCAAAAAAGGAGGATCAGGGGCTCAGTATTCAGCATGCAAAAGACCTGCAGCGTTCTTCGGACACGCCCCCGTTTAATGCCACCCTGGTTGCCGGTATTTTTAATATGGGTATAGGACAGACCCAGGTGGCCGCATTGGAAAATGGTGTTATTGCCATACGTCTGGCAGCTGTTAGGCGTGAAAAACACAATGCAACCGCCGATGCTGCAGAGCGTGATACGCTGCAAAGAGAGCTTGCCATGGATTATCAGGAACAGTTCTTAAAGGGATTGCAGGCAATGCACCCTCCTGTTGTACATGATGCTGTATTCCAGCAGGTGCTGAATGCCCGTTGAGGTCTTTCCGAATTTTTCTGATTTTTCAGACATCTACAAAGCCGGAAAAACACAGGTACTGTATACGTATGCAGAGGCTGATACTGAAACGCCCGTTTCTGCCTATCTGAAAATCGCTGCTGAACAGTCTTACAGCTTCCTGTTTGAGTCGGTAGAGGGCGGCAAGTTTCGCGGACGCTATTCTTTTTTCGGGCTTGATCCCGATATGATCTGTACCATCCGTGGCAGCAACCTGCTGATCCGTGCGCATGGACACGAAGACACATCTCTCCCTTTTGCTGCTTTGTCAGGCCTGATTGATGCCAACCGTTTTTCTCTGCCACCGGAATTGCCCGGCATGGCCGCCGGGCTGTTTGGGTTTCTGGGCTATGATACCATTCGCCAGGTTGAAGATTTACCAGATATCCCCAGGGATACTCTTGATATTCCCGATGGTGTGCTGGTGCGTCCAACGCTTATTGGTATTCTGGATCATGTTCTGGAGCGTCTGACGCTGGCAACACCCGTACAGCCGGACGACAGCACCCCTGAACTTGCCTTTGCTGCTGCTTACCAACGTCTGCACAATATCCTGGAACGACTGCAGGCATCACTGCCCCAACCGATCAATCCGCCGGCCTTCGAAAATATTGAACCAACCTCAAGCCTCAGCAAAACCGCTTTTGAAAAAATGGTGGTGCGTGCCAAAGAGTACATAAAGTCTGGTGATGTTTTTCAGGTGGTGCTGTCACAACGTTTCAGCGTGCCTTATAAGGCTCCTGCATTCCGATTATATAGGCAGTTACGCAAGCTCAACCCATCGCCCTACATGTTTTACCTGAATATGGATGATTTTCAGCTGGTGGGGTCAAGCCCTGAAATTCTGGTGCGCCTTAAGGACAATACTGTCACCGTGCGTCCCATTGCCGGTACGCGCCCACGCGGCAAGGATCTGGCCGAGGATCAACAGCTGGCTGCAGCATTACTGGCTGATGAGAAGGAGCGTGCTGAGCATCTGATGCTGATTGACTTAGGCCGCAATGATGTTGGCCGCATTGCTGAGCCTGGTAGTGTGCAGATGACGGCACAATACACCATCGAATATTACTCGCATGTCATGCATATTGTCTCTGAAGTGCAAGGCAAGCTGGCGCCTGGCATTTCAGCACTGCAAGCCTTACTGGCCGGGTTTCCGGCGGGCACGGTATCCGGTGCCCCCAAAGTCCGCGCCATGCAGATTATTGATGCCATGGAGCCGGTAAAGCGGGCGTTTTATGCCGGTGCTGTCGGCTATTTTTCCGCCAATGGTGATATGGATACCTGTATTGCCCTACGTACCGCCTTGATTAAGGACGGAATGCTGCATGTACAGGCGGGAGCCGGCATCGTGGCCGACAGCGACCCGCACAGTGAATATCTGGAAACCTGCAACAAGGCTATGGCACTGTTAAAAGCAGCTTCGATTTAATCATGGGTGCTATACTGCTCACATCTGAAGATTTGTAAAAATACTTTGCGAGCGACAAAGCCCGGGCGGTCTTTGAGCGAAACATCGCACATTCTTCATGTGTGATCAGTATATATAGACATAACACTATAAAACTGCACCACGATTCTACACTGTTGGACGACGGACACCAGCCTTCGCTGGGGATTCGACAGGTGTTGCACCATCTTCTTGCGAATCCCCAGCGAAGGCTGGGGTCTATCCGGTGCAAGTTTACAGTGTGAGATCTATATACCATATCTCCGCATCACACACGCAGGCGCGTCTGAGCCATGCTTACCTGGACTTGTTGCAAATACGTACAGCTTTCTGCCAGAGTTTCTGGATTCCAGTAGAGCTTGTGCCCCCGATCAAACCCCTCTTCATAGGGGTGCCAGCGGGCATATCCAGCCTCCAGCACATGCCGAACGGCCTCATAGTTTTGTTGGAGTATGTCATGCACATACAACGGGGTGTCTTGATCACTATACAGCTGATCCGGCCAATCTTCGGGGGCTGTTTGTTGCAGGGTTGCGGTGATTTCTGCGGCTAACGGATGCTGTGCAGATTCATTTTGAAAGCCGTATTCACCCTTAATACTGGCCAACGTATCGCCTTTGTTCAAACCACGACTAACATTACGTCCAGCCAAATCAAGGGCGCTCCAGTTTTCCTCCGGCAGCACTGCACGGCTGATGGCGGCTGGGCAGTGCTGCCGGAGGAAA
>JANMDF010000280.1:0-1678 GCA_031376145.1 Alphaproteobacteria bacterium | reverse complement strand
GCGCCGCCCCATAGCAAGGCGAATGTCTAATCTTTCAGATGATGTGGCTCCTCCCATATTCGGCTCCTGAATGATCATAGTTTGTCGTGCGATGTGACAAACCAGAAAGGTGCGACTTGCCATCAACAACTTGCACAAATCATAACATATACAGTCCATTGAGCAAGTGAAAACTTGCTCTTTATCTTGCTATATTCAAATATTTGTGCTTTACTGGATCATCAATATTAATGGATACAAGCCATGACAATCAACTATATTGTAATACAAAGCAAATGCGAAACTTTGCTGCTGGATTTTTTACAGTCGGACAATTCTGTCTGGCGTAAACCCGGTGTCTGGCTGCTTCGCTTTGGCGGTTTTCTGGTCGTGTGGCTATGGATGATCACTCTTTTTGCAGTAGTGTTGGGGCATGTGCCAATAGAACAATTGGGGCCAATTTGGTTCTCATACGTCGGTATTGAGGTTCCAGCGCCTTGGGCAGGCTTTCTCTGTCTGATGTTTGGGGACGGCTTGCCCGCGACTTCTGCATGGATCGTGAGAATCGTCGCTTTGGTGAGTTTCGTACATGCCATCTGGCTTGCCAAGCTGCTGGCAGGGCCGACCCTTGATTGGCCGCTCAGGCGAGATTGCTTTGCCTATGGTGGGCATTTTGCCGATTACGCCAGCGGGGCGAAAGGACACGGCCACATAGAGACATCAGGGGTTATCATGGGGCACATCAAAGGTTTGCCTTGGCAGAAGTCGCAACGGCTTGTGCGGAGCGACCCTTGTAGGGAGTGTCTGATTTTGGGGAATGGGCCTCTGGTGACAAATATGTTTCGGGCGGCGCTCAAGAGTTTTGATGGTGCGGTTATTCGCATTGGCAAGGACAGGCAGCATGATGGCTTGGTCGATCAAAGCGATATCATCCGCATCGCACCAAGCGTGGCAGCGAGTTGCCCAATTGATCCCCTGCGCCAAGTGCGCGAGGGGCCGTTGGCTTGGTTTGATGTGCGGGCCATGCTCTATCCCTGCCGCTTTAAGGAGCGCCAACTTGTGCTGGCAACAGCCTTATTGGTTCACGCGCTTGAAACAGCGGAGCCTCATAGGCGGACATTGGCCGACGTAGTTGTTGTCAGTGATGATGCGCCTGCAATCTATGCGCAGCTGAACGGTTGGATCGATAAAACGCCTTTGCTGGTCGATCCGTCGCATGACCAATTGCGCGGCTTGTTGGATCATTGGGCACAAGTACCAGAGCAATTGGTTGACGATCTCGCTCTGGTGCGCAAGAGCCTTTGGGCCGTGCAGCAGGGTTGGCATTGTTCAACATTGGGGGAGGATGTGCCAAGCCTTGCTTACATATTCATTCACGGGCCACGGGTAGCTTCATTTGAATTCAAACCGCGCTTTCCAAATGAAACGCTTGATCCAACAAGCCTGCCCTTGATGCAATTGACGACATTATTGCGAACTTTGGTCGGCGCATCGCCTGACGACGCACGCTGCCCTGTCCTTATTGCAATCGAAGCAGATGTACCCAAGGAAGTAGCATGGTTGATCAAGGCCGTTCGGCCTCAGCTCAAAGCATGCAGAGTAAGCCTCTTGGTCCATTCCAAGTCCGTGAGCGCGGTAAAAGACGCATTTGGCATTCACGCTAATTCTTGGCTCAGCGATACCTTCGATACGATTATCC
>JANMDF010000277.1:0-1968 GCA_031376145.1 Alphaproteobacteria bacterium | reverse complement strand
GACAGTCAATTCGACAACCCAACCACTGGCAGAATTGACAACCTGATGGAAGGGCTTTATTTGAGAACGGAAGCCAATGGAATCGTTTCAGGACGAGCAAAATTCGTAAGACCCGAATTTGTTGAGAAAATCAAGCAGAGTACACATTGGCAGTATCAAGCGATGTCGGCGAATCAACTTGCCGACAACGTAGACATCTGGTCGTAGACTCTGAAGGAATCGTTTGAATATGAATTGGGAGAAGCTTAGCCGACTTTCTATGGATGACATCATCGTATGGGCAGAAACCCAGACTTGGTGCCATGCGATGTCCGGCTGCGTTCAGGATGCCGAATGGCATTCCGAAGGGGATGTCTGGACCCATACCAAGATGGTACTCGATGAACTCACCAATCTGGATGATTGGCCGTCACTGACAAAGCATGAGCAGACGGTTTTAGTTTTCACGACGCTGTTTCATGACATTGCTAAGCCTCTGACGACTGAAATTGACGAAGAAACAGGTCGAGTAAAATCGCCGAAACATGCCGTCAAGGGCGAGCACATGGCTCGTAACATTCTTCGGCAACTAGACTGCGAGTTATCGACCCGTGAAGAAATTACTCAACTCGTTCGATATCATGGTCGGCCTGCTTTTTTGCTAGAACGGACTGAACCAATTCATGAAGTGGTTCGCTTGTCTTGGTTGGTCAATAACCGCCTCTTATTTCTGCTTGCATTGGCGGATACCAGAGGGCGAGATACCGATTCGATGTCCCGCCCTGAGGAGAATTTGCTGTATTGGAAGATGCTTGCCGAGGAGAACAATTGCTTTGACTCTCCGTATCCTTTTGCTACAGATCATGCTCGGTTCACATTCTTTCACCAGTCGTCTCCAAGTCTTTCTTACATTCCTCATGAAAACTTTTCATGCAATGTCACTCTCTTAGCTGGAATTCCTGGAAGTGGGAAGGATACATGGCTAGCAAAAAATCGCCCAGAGTTACCAATTGTTTCGCTCGATGACATACGAGACGAACTCGACGTTGATCCAACAGATGATCAGGGGCAGGTTGCTCAGTATGCCCGTGAAAGATGCAAAGAGTATCTACGAGCTAAATCGTCTTTCGCTTTCAATGCTACGAACACGATGAAGCAAACTCGCACTCGATGGCTTGATCTCTTTACAGACTACAATGCTCGGATTGAGATCGCTTACGTCGAACCGATTTTTCAAAAGATACTTCGTCAAAATCGATCTCGCAGCGAAGCAGTTCCAGACTCAGTGATTCACAAGCTAGCCAGTAAGTGCGAGCCACCAACTTGGCTTGAGTGTCACAATCTGATCATAAGCAACGGAATCGATGAATGACGACAACTTGCCTAAATCTAGTCGTCATCCGATCTGACAAACCGGAAGTCGCCGTTCAATTCTATAAGCTGCTTGGGCTTCCATTTCAAAAAGAGCAGCATGGCAACGGTCCCGTTCATTGGACTGCGAACCTTGGTGGAACGATCCTTGAAATTTATCCAGCTTCTTCGGGCAAACAAGTCGATGGCTCGACACGGCTGGGATTCGAAGTAGACGGAATCATGAGTAAGCTGGACTCATTGCGATCCATTGGAACTGAGATCATCAGCGAACCTAAGAAATCAGAATGGGGACTTCCAGCAGTTGTCAAAGATCCTGATGGGCGATCAGTAGAGTTGTTGCAGAAATAAAGTGGTCTGTTTAGCGAAAGGCCAAAGTTGCTACCTGAAGAACTTATTAAAGTTACTCGCCTTCGAGATATCGAACGGTCTGACCTGTCAAGGATGTATGATTTTCAGCTCGATCCAGAAGCAAATCGATTGGCAGCGACGAATCCCCGGAGTTCGGCTGCCTTCGATACTCACTGGAAAAATGTATTGACGAACCCGAGCATCATTGCGAAAGCGATCATGGTTGGTGACGTTCTGGTTGGACACATCTCCTGTTTTAAGTTTGAT
>JANMDF010000205.1:0-2306 GCA_031376145.1 Alphaproteobacteria bacterium | reverse complement strand
GCGTCCGGAAGCCCTGGGTTCCAACGATGAAGCCTATGCACAAAACCGCCGTGCGGTTACTGTTGGTGAGTAAGCCGTTGCTTTCTTAGCTACATTATACATATACGGAAACGCCGCTGGCAACAGCGGCGTTTTTGTTTGCGGATTGTACGTCATACGCATATGACACGTATATCCCCATGAGCACTCTATCCTCTGTCCAATAGTACAGGATTTTTTGTGACACCTCAGTATTCTACACTGACCATGTTAAAGCGGCTGTTCCGCGAACACATGCGCGGGTATATGCCAAAATTTTTTCTGGCACTGTTTTTCATGATCCTGGAAGCTGCCGGCACCGCTTCTTTGGCAAAACTGATGGAGCCAGTGCTGGATGAAATTTTTGTCTCCAAAAACGAAACGATGCTCTATGTCATCGCTGCGGCCGTTATGGGGATTTTTATAGTCAAGGCTGCGGCAACCTACGGCCAGAGTGCCATGATGAATGCCATCGGCTTTCGTATTGTTGCCGATCTGCAGAAGCGCCTGTTTGCAAGACTGATGCAGGCGGATATTGCCTACTACCACGAACAGCGCACCGGCAACCTGATTTCACGCCTGGTCAACGATGCACGCATGCTGCAAAACACCGTATCAGCCGCCGTTACTGGTTTTGGGAAGGACTTTTTTACGTTGCTATTCTTAATTATCGTCATGTTCATGCAGGACTGGCGTCTGGCGATGTGGTCATTTTTTGCTTTTCCAACGGCCATTTACCCCATTTTCCGGCTGGGCAACCGCATGCGCAAGGTCACCGGCCTGACGCAGGAGCAATTTGGGGCTTTTAACGGTTTGTTATCGCAGATTTTTCTCAATATCCGCCAGGTAAAAGCCTATTGTCGCGAGAGCTTTGAACAGCATCGTGTCGGGGGTGCTATTGACACCATGCTGCGCTCAATTCTCAAGGCCAATAAAATTCGCTCCGCTGCGCCGCCTATGATGGAAATCCTTGGTGGTGCCGCGATTGTTACTGCCATTGTTTATGGTGGCCATCAGGTTATTGCAGGAACGAAAACGCCCGGTAACTTCTTTTCATTCATTACCGCATTACTGATGGCCTATGAACCCATCAAGAAACTGAGCCGTACACATACAGCGGTGCAGGAAGGCATGGCCGCCGCACAGCGCATTTTTGAGGTCATCGACTATGAGCCGGCTATTAAAGACCCCCCAAATGCAAAGCCTCTGGCACTGCAACACGGCATGATTGAATTTTCTCATGTTCGGTTTCGTTATGGCAACGAAACCGTTCTGCACGATCTTTCCTTTACGATACCCGCTGGAAAAACCGTGGCATTGGTCGGAACCAGCGGTGCTGGAAAATCCACTATTATCAATCTGCTGCCGCGCTTTTATGACATCGAAAGCGGTGAAATTTCCATTGATGGTCAAAACATCGCCACTGTAACAACGGAAAGCCTGCGTCAGCACATGGCATTAGTAAGCCAGGAAATCGCCCTGTTTGATGACACGGTGTACAATAATATTACCTATGGTGCTCTGGATGCAAACCCAGAGCAGGTTTACGAAGCCGCGAGACAGGCGGCAGCTGAGGATTTTATCCTGCAGTTACCCCATGGCTATGATACCGTTATTGGCGAGCAGGGTGTATCGCTGTCTGGCGGGCAACGTCAACGCCTGGCCATTGCCCGTGCCATGTTGAAAAACGCGCCTATTTTATTACTTGATGAAGCTACATCGTCATTAGATACGGTTTCAGAACAGTTGATTCAGCAAACTTTGAAAGTGCTGATGCAGGGACGTTCAACCCTGGTCATTGCACATCGTCTGTCTACCATCATTGATGCAGATATTATTCATGTCCTTGAAGCAGGCCAGATTATTGAGTCCGGCACCCACCAGACGCTACTTGCCAGTAATGGTTCATACGCCCGTCTGTGGGCGATGCAGTTTCGTGAACAGGCGGCATATTGTCTAGGGCGTGTCATCAGTTAAAACGAAATGGCATTTTCGTGGATTTTTGTGGTCTGATAAGGGAAAAGTCGCCGCCGGTATCGATATACCGGCAAGACTTTTAACGTAGTCAGGACGCAAAAATTCAGAAAAGGACTTTCGAGGCATGCCATACGGCGTGCTTTTTGGCGAAAAACGGTTCTTGCCGCGTTGAAGACCTTGCCGGTATCTCGATACCGTCAGCGCTCTTCGCCTTGCAATACTCCGTTTTTATCTCAAAAATCCCTGCCGGTTTTAATTGATGACACGCCCTAGCACCGTAAGGCTGGCATGTTAGACGAGGCTAGCGAACT
>JANMDF010000178.1:0-2991 GCA_031376145.1 Alphaproteobacteria bacterium | reverse complement strand
TGGTTGGCATATTGAATGCTCCGCCATGATTGCTGCCCACCTGGGCACGAGTATTGATATTCACGGTGGTGGTCATGATCTGATTTTCCCGCACCATGAGAATGAACGGGCGCAAAGTGAATGCGCTCACAACCATCCCTTTGTACGGCACTGGATGCATAATGGCTTTGTCACGGTTGACGGCCATAAAATGTCCAAATCGCTGGGCAATTTTACCACCGTGCGGCAGTTGCGTGATCAGGGGATCAGCGGGGAAGCCATTCGCTGGGTGCTGCTGTCTGCCCATTACCGCCAACCGGTGGACTGGTCATTAAGTGTGGCAGAACAGACAACTGCTAACCTGGATAAGTGCTACGGCGCGTTACGCCGTGTCACTGATATTGCCGTTGAGCCTTCCATTGATCCCCAGCTGCTGGCCGCATTATGTGATGATCTGAATACCCCGCAGACCTTTGTCCGTCTGCATGAACTGGTGGCCAACCTGCATCGTGCTGAAACCCACAGTGATCAATATCACGCCAAGGCCGCCCTGTTGGGTTCTGCTGCCCTGCTGGGATTACTGCAGCAGCACCCCGATGCCTGGTTCCAGGGGAGTGATACGCTGGATGTAGCGTACATCGAAGAACAGATTCAGCAACGTACCACTGCGCGGCAACAACGGAATTTCGCCCTTTCCGATCAAATTCGTGATGATCTTTTACAAAAAGGCATTATGCTGGAAGATGGCGCACATGGCACCACCTGGAAGAAACATGTCTGATCACGTTTACCTCTATGATACCACCTTACGCGATGGGGCACAGACCCGCGACGTGGATTTCAGCGTGGCCGACAAGCAGGCTATTGCCCGGGAGCTGGACTTACTGGGCATAGACTTTATCGAGGGCGGCTGGCCGGGGGCAAACCCCACTGACGATGCGTTCTTTGACGCCCTGCCCCACCTGCAGCAATCCCAAATGGTGGCCTTTGGCATGACACGCCGTGCCGGCCATTCAGCAGCCAACGATCCTGGCCTCAATGCCGTATTAAACGCTGCCACGCCTGCCGTCTGCATTGTCGGCAAAACCTGGGACTTTCACGTAACCGATGCCCTGGGTTTGAGCCTGGACGATAATCTTGCCATGATTCACGACAGCATTAATCATGCCGTCAGCCTGGGGAAAACGGTGTTTTTTGATGCCGAACATGCCTTTGACGGCCTGGCTGCCAACCCTGATTATGCGCATCAGTGCTTACAGGCTGCTTATAAAGCCGGGGCACGCTGGATTGTGCTGTGTGATACCAACGGTGGTACCCTGCCGCATGATATCCGCCGGATGGTCAGTGCCGTTGCCCGGGATATTCCAGGCGAGTACCTGGCCATTCACTGTCATAATGATACAGAAAACGCGGTGGCTAACAGCCTGGCTGCCGTTGAAGCCGGTGCGCGTCTGATTCAGGGCACGATGAATGGCTTGGGCGAGCGCTGCGGCAATGCCAACCTGACCTCCATCATCCCCTGTCTGATGCTGAAAATGGGCTACCAGACCAGCATTAAACCGGAACAGTTGCAACGCCTCACCCATGTATCCCGTCTGCTGGATGACCGGCTGAATCGCCCCAGCAACCGCCATGCTGCCTTTGTCGGTGAATCTGCTTTTGCCCATAAAGGCGGGCTGCATGTCTCTGCCGTACTGAAAAACCCCAAAAGCTATGAACACATTGATCCCGCCAGCATCGGCAACCGCCGCCACATCCTGGTATCGGATCAAAGTGGCCGCGCCAGTGTGTTAAGCCGTCTGCAGGATATTGGCCTTAGCGTCGATCCCCAGGATCCGCGCATTAACGATCTGGTAGATCTGGTCAAGCAACGCGAGTTTGCCGGTTATGCCTATGATGGTGCAGCGGCCAGCTTTGCCCTGCTGGCGCGGCAGACCCTGTTCAACCTGCCGGAATTTTATACCCTGACCGGTTTTCGTGTCATTGATGAACGTCGCTGGAATGCCAAAGGGGCATTGGTTACGCTGTCAGAGGCCACCGTCAAAGTGCGCATTCAAGGCCAGGAGCACATGGCGGTAGCCGAAGGCAATGGCCCCGTGAATGCCCTGGATGCTGCCCTGCGGCAGGTACTGTTACCGATATATCCAGCGCTGAGCCACATGCAGCTGGTGGATTATAAAGTCCGCATCCTGAATTCAGGTGAAGGCACCAAGGCTCTAACCCGTGTTTTAATTGAATCGCGGGATCACGATGGCAACAGCTGGTCAACCATCGGTGTTTCCGCCAACGTGATTGATGCCTCTTATAACGCGTTGCAGGATGCGATTGTGTATTTGTTGAGTCGGTAAAACTGGATTGCTTCGGCGTTACCTCGCAAAGACAGACGGCCACGTCATCGCGAGGCGCAGCCGTGGCGATCCAGCCTTTTACCGGTACGGATCTGCCGTGTGCAGGTACTCCGTCACATACCGCCGGATGCCGTCTTCCAGAGAGGTCATGGGCTTGTCATAGCCCGCCGCTCTGAGGTTCGCCATGTTGGCCTGGGTAAAGTACTGATACTTGGCTTTCAGGGTTTCCGGCATTTCAATGTAATCAATATGCGCATCAACCTTAAGCGCACTGAATACTGCCCGCGCCAGGTCTTCAAACGTGCGGGCATTACCGGTTCCCACGTTAAACAAACCACTCACCTGCTGATTTTCATACAGCCACAGCATCACATCAACGCAATCGTCCACCCAGATAAAATCGCGTTTCTGCCCACCGTGGGGATAGGCATCGTTATAAGACTTGAACAGCTTGGCTGGCGCACCGGCGGCAATGCGCGGGTATACATGCGCCACCACGCTTTGCTGATCATGCTTGTGATACTCATTAGGGCCATAAACGTTAAAGAATTTCAGGCCTGCCCACTGTGGCGGTTTACGATCACCCCGTGTTACCTGACGCGCCACATAACGATCAAAAGCATGTTTGCTCCAGCCATACGGGTTCATCGGCTGCAATTTTGCC
>JANMDF010000158.1:0-6719 GCA_031376145.1 Alphaproteobacteria bacterium | reverse complement strand
TGTATTCTATAGGATGCCATGTTGCGTGCAGACGTTGTCTGAGTGCAGCAGCAGGCGTTTGTTTTATGATTGGTTTTTGCTGACGTTGCACGGCCTGCTGCGTCATGCCGCCACCAATACGATCGACAAAGATTTTACCTTGTTGTCCCTGCTGGCCGTCATAGGACTGGACAAAAGATTGTGCATAGGCAGTCTGTGCCAGTGCTGTGCCACAGAGTACCGCAAACATCAGGGTTCGTAATGTGATCATCGCCATAATCCTTAATTATATTATTAATTTTAATATAACAGAATATAAGATTTTTTCAAGAAAAATAATACAATACTATCAATATGTTGAGTTGTGCAATATGTGATATTTCGCACATTTTTCATGACACAATGAGGCCACAACGTACGCCGCACATTAACCAAATATCAAGCATTACTAGCGATAATTAACGATGAAATAGAGATTACCCATGGCATCGTTAGATAGCGCAAGACGCCTGCAGACCGGCCTTATCGGCTATTATATTCCGCACCGCATGTGGGTGGCGCTGGCCGCTTTTCTGGCGTTGATTTTCTGGATGCGTGAGGATCTCTATGTCCGTTTCATGGCACATGCCAGTTTGAACGGGTTGATTATTGCAACGGCGGTCATTGTTATTTTTATGGCGTTTGCCAATGCCTTCAAAGTGCAGAAAGCCGCAAATTTTTTAAAAAAACTGGAAGATTTTGAGGATACGCCAACCGAAGAAGCGCGTGTCGCACTATTAAAAGAGTTGCGCACTAAAGCCAGTTTTATTGATACATTTTACCTGCAAAGCATTTTAAATGGTTATAAAAGCGGCGGGTTTCTGATTTTTGATGATAACACTGCGCGCCTGGTAAAATCTAAAATTGGCCAGCGTGCCGGCCACATGCGCAACACCGTGCAATACCTGGCGGGTGTTCTGGTGATGCTCGGGCTTATCGGAACATTCTGGGGGTTATTGGAAACCATTACGGCTGTTGGTGAGGCCATGGGCGGTATCACCGCAAGTTTCACCGGTGGTGGTGATACCAGCGCGGGAATGCTGTCATTCCTGCAATCCATCAGTAAGCCCCTGAAAGGGATGGGGATCGCCTTCAGTGCCTCTTTATTCGGACTCAGTGGCTCACTGCTTGGCGGTCTGTTAAACAGCTTCTGCGCCAAAGGCATGGATAAATTTATTGAGAATCTGGGCGTATGGATTGATACCCGTATTCCAGTGCGTGAAGCCAAAAAAGAAACCTCTACAAACCCTGTTGAGATTATCGAGCAGCACAACGCAACCGTAGTGCGTGCCCTGGAAGGTGCATTAACAGAAATGCGCCGCCAGAGTCAGGAGATTTTTGTCAGCATGAGTGGGGTCATGGCACATTTTGCTGAATTCAGTCAGCAACAGCAGGAAGCCCTGAAAACTATCAGCGGTGAAAGCCGCATCAACGTACGCCTGGCAGATGCCATGGAATCTGCAGTAAATGGCCTGCGTCATGAAGCAACCTCTATCCGCGCCAGCCTGGAAAAACTGCCAACCGTTCAGGAAGATATCAGCAATACCGTACGCCTTGTTCATGCCGGATTACAGGAAACACAACAGGGGCTGCTTGCCGGTCAGGCACGCATTGCCAGCCATATTGGCAATGCAGCAGCGCAACAGGCAAATACCAATACCAGCCTGAACCAGATGGTTGCAGCCTATGCTGCCATGGTGAATTTACAGGAACATCTGCTGCACCGTCTGCATGAAATGCCCCATGCCAATGATGACAGCAGTAACAAAAGCACCGCGATGAGCCTGGTACTGGAAATGCAAAAAACATTGCAGCATCAGTTGAATAGCGCGCCACAGTGGCTCGAAATCAGCCCAGAGCAGAACAGGCACGCCGCTCCCAATACTGCCCCAAACAGCACCCAGCATATTGCTTAGGATAATCTGTCATGTCTGCAAATACCGAAGATCCTGAAAGCACGATTCCCTGGCCTGGCTTTGTGGATATTTTATCCACCGTCATCATTGTGTTTGTCTTTTTCATGATGCTGACCTCCGTCATCATTTTCGTTCTTTCCCAGGAAGAAAAAGGCAAAGCAGTGGAAGCAGCCAAATCGGAAGCCACCATTGAAGCCGCATCTATGACAGAGGATGAGAAGAGCACGCACATCAGCCAAGTGTTGCTGGAAAACAAAGCCCTTAAAGAAGAAGTAGCAAAACTACTACAGATTAAATCTGTATTATCTGAATCAGAGCTACAGACCACAGTCCGCGACACTGATGGCGCATCCCTTAAATACAGTGATTTTGGCGTAACGCTTCAACCAAAGACCATTGAGTTTATAAAAAGTCTGCTGCCTATCAAAGGCAAGGTGATGCTGAACGCCATTGTCCCCAGTGGCAGCAATTTTGGCTCAACGCGTGAAATTGCCCTGAACCGCGCCCTTAACGTGCGGAATATCCTGCTGCAGGAAGGGGTTAAGCCCGAAAACATCGGGTTGAAAATTACTAGCAACGATACATCTGAACAAACTAAAAACGAGAGCGATATTTATGGCGGCGTTATTATCACCTTCAGTCAGTAGCAGGGCTATCCTGCTTTCGCTGGCAATCATTACTGGGTGCACTGCAAAGACATCTGAAAAGCCGAACGTCAATGCCAAGGGATTCACCGGCGTATTTGCCGTGCATAAACAGTATGCCCATATGCCATCGGTGCAGCAGCCAGCAAAAAATATTGTATTGGCCAGTTCTGTTACGCTACCGCCAGTTGCTGATAAGAATACCACACCTGATGACGGATCAATATCTCTTGAGGATGCAATCAGGCGTGCCCTGCAACAGAATCCGGAGCGTCAAATTGCCGCTGCACAGGTTGACCAGGCTACTGCCGGTATTGATGAAGCAAAATCAGGATATTACCCGCAAGCCAATATTAAGGCCGATGCCGGACGTGAATATAATGATCCATTTTCAGTATTGCAGGGGGCAACGACACGGGATGGATACAGCTACGGGAACAGTACCAGCCTGAATGTCAGACAGATGCTGTATGATGGTTTTATTACCCGCGAAGCGGTTGCGCAACGTCTGGCGCAAACCCAGTCTGCAAACTTTAATCACACAAAAATCACCGAAGAACTGATTAAAAATACCATACAAATTTATCTGCAGCTGGCACAGTTTCAGCGCATTTCCGTAGCTGCCACCAAAAACTATGACGCGCTGCAAGATATTGCCAGACTTGTTGATTTGCGTGCCGAAGCCGGAGACACCAGTGTTTCGGAAAAGAATTACATCAAAGCCCGTCTGGCCAATGCCGAGCAGGAAAAAATCAACGCCTATTCTGCTGTTAAAGATGCCTTTAGTGCCTTGCGCTATCTAGTTGGTGATATTGATGATTTTATGGCTGAAGTGCCGAATCTGCCCAATGAAGACCTGCCCGCAGATGTGGACGGTGTGCTCAAAAAAGCCACCCGAAATAATACCGATATTTTACTGAACCAGGCAGACAAAGAAGCCGCTTCCCATGAATTGAACAGTGTTAAAGGGCAGTTCAGACCTAATATCAGTTTTGTTGTTGACGGCAGCCAGGCCGAAGATCTGGGCGGTGAAACCGGTATTAAACGCGCTGCCAGTGGCCGTGTGGAACTGAATTATAAACTCTTTGACGGTGGCTTGCGCTCTGCAAGCGTGCAACGTCAGATGGGAAAAATTAAAGAAGTTGATGCCCGTGGGGATCGTATTCGCCGTGAGTTGAAACAAAATGTCATGCAGGCGTTCAATAAACTGAACAGTGCGGCAAAAGAACAGGCGGTAGCCGCCCGTGAAATTGAGGCCAATGCCGAGCTGGAACGGGTGTATATTGCCCAGTTCAAACACGGTGATGGTGATGTGGATGTCACCAACCTGGTTGAGGCACGCGAACGTATATTTTCATCAAGCGTGAAGAAAGCCCGTCTGGAAAGTGATACGATTAATGCATATTATGCACTGAAACAATTGGTTGGTGAGTTAACAACACCATTCTGCGGTAAGGTCTGCAAGTAATGCCAGCAATCCTGCCCGGCAATCCATTCTGGCGGGCACTGCGGTTTTCACCGCTGGCGTATCGTGATGTTGCTATTGCTACCGCGCTATTGAATCTGCTGGCACTGGCGTTGCCTATCTTTACCCGTGTAGTATATGATCGTGTAGTACCAAACTTTGCCGAATCCACCTTGTGGGTATTGTTTTCGGGCATGTTGCTTATCCTGGTGTTTGAATCCTTATTTAAAATCAGTCGTGCCTGGGTGGTTGATACACTTGCAAACAAAGCCTCCGCACAGATGGAGCAGGAGTTTGTCAGCCACCTGCTGCATCTGCCACATGGGACAAACCTGGCACGCACCAGCTATTTTCTGGGTAATTTGGGGGACATACGGGAGTTTTACTGCCAGAAGATGCTACCCACGGCTGTAGATCTTCCCTTTGTGGTGGCATTCCTGGTATTGATTTATATTACCTGCCCGGCAATGGTGCTGGTACCCATCATTACCGGTGGAATCATTATTGGCCTGCAATATGCTTTCCACTTAAAATTAAATAACCTGGTGATGCAGCATCAACAGGCCATGGAACATAAAATGCAGGCACTGACAGAAATTTTAAATGGCCGGGATACTATCCGGCAACTGGCCAGATACGCCCCATTTACTGCACGCTGGCAGACTGTTGTCAGTAAAGCAGCCGCACAAACCGCTGACACCAGCTTCTGGCATCAGCTGGTTGGGGTACTATGTCACAGTATGGTAATACTGAACAGCGTCCTGCTGATCATGGTAGGCGTTTATGAAATTCATGCTGGCAATCTTACCGTTGGTGGGATTCTGGCCATCAGTCTATTATGCGGGCGCATTTTATCACCGTTAATGAGTATAGGCGATCTACTGGCAAAATATCCAAAAATCCAGAAGGAGCTGCTCAGTATTGAAAATATACTCGCATTACCGAAAGAGAACGCGGAAAATAATGATACTTTCACACTGAAAGGCTCCCTGCGACTTGAAAAAGCCGAAGTGCTGCTGGGCGGTTATCCAGCCCTGCGCGACTGTACCTTAACACTGAATGCCGGTGAAAAAGTGGCGCTGGTCGGAGCAAGTGGTGCCGGAAAAACAACATTATTACGCGTATTATCCATGGAAACGCCATTAAGTGGTGGGCGTTTATTCTGGGATGACCATGTCAGCCAAGCCATTGCCCCGGCGCACCTGCGGCAACAGATTGGTATTGTTGAACAACATCCGTATTTTTTTGCAGGCACGTTGCGTGAAAATTTGCTGAATGGTAGTGAACGCGATGATGCAGAGTTATGGCAGGCTCTGGAAACCGTGGGACTGGATCAATATGTTAAAGCTGCTGGCCGTGGCTTTGACCTGCAGCTTGCTGAAGGTGGATTGAATTTATCCGGTGGCCAGCGCCAGGCACTGGCCATTGCCCGCGCACTGTTAAGGCAACCCACCGTTCTGTTGATGGATGAGCCAACCGCCATGATGGATCACGTCATGGAACAACGCCTGGTACAGAATTTACGCTTTGCGCTTAAAAACAAAACTGTAGCAATCATTACCCACCGCACACCACTGCTTTCCCTGGTGGATCAGATTGCGATCATGGAAGCAGGTATGGTTGTTAAACACGGCGCACGTCAGGATATTTTGAAAGCCCTCAACCATGCAACGCCTTAGTACACTACCGCCCCCATGGGAAAAAGTAAATATTCTGGCAGGTATTACACTGCTGGTCTTGTTACTGTGGGCTGGATTCGCCAATATTGATGTCGCTGTCAAGGGGAATGGGCGCACGATTTCTTCGGGGGAAAACAAACTGATCCAGCATCTGGAAGGCGGTATTGTGGCGGATATTCTAGTGACAGAAGGACAGAACGTAGAAGCCGGGCAGATTTTATTTCGTGTCCACAATGAAAGCAGCAACGCTACGCTGCGGGAAAATGAAATTCAACTGGCCAGTCTCAGTATTCGGCTCATTCGCCTCAAGGCAGAAGCTGAAGAGACTGTGCCCGTCTATACCCCCGATATTCAGGCACGTTTTACGGATGCCGTCGCTGCCGAACAGCGTGTGTTTGAGGCACGCAGGCAACAGCGCAGCGAGGAACTGAAAGTACTGGAACAACAGCGTGAACAGAAAAAGCGGGCACTCAATGAACAGAACGCCCGTGTAGGCAATCTGCAACAGGAATTATCCACGGCACGCAAACAGTATAATATTATTAAAAAACTGGTATCCGAAGGGGCAGCCTCCACCAATCGTCTGCTGGAAGCGGAAAGTAAGGTGAACAGCTTTCAAACCGATATTTCCAGTACACGCCAGACGATCCCCATTACCACGGCAGAACTGAATGAAGCCGCTGGGCGCCTTGATGAAACTAAAGCCAGACAACGCAATGATTTACTGGAAGAATTGCGCAAAGCCACGGTGGAGCGTGATCAGTTGGCGGCGCGACTGAAGGCCGACCGTGACCGTGTACAGCGCACAGAAGTCATCTCACCAGTTAAGGGCATTGTAAACCGCCTATACGTCCATACCGTAGGGGGTAGTATCCGTCCCAGCGAGACTATGGCTGAGATTACCCCAGCTGATGATAAAGTGATTGTTGAGGCACGCATTGCGCCTGAACATCGTGCCAAAATCTGGAATGGCCAGGCCGCCAAGGTGAAAATTTCT
>JANMDF010000153.1:0-9230 GCA_031376145.1 Alphaproteobacteria bacterium | reverse complement strand
AACCGGTAACAGCCCATGGGGCACACCACCTGGCAGTGGCAAAAAACCGTCCAATCCTTTTGGCAAAGGTACCGGCGGGGGGGGCGGCAAACCACCACCCAATTTTGATGAATTGTTCCGTAAGGGGCATGATAAATTCGGCACTTTCATGGGCGGCGGTGGCAGTTCTGCAAAAGGATTAGCTTTTCTGGGGCTTGGCGTTGTTGTGGTCTGGCTGCTGTCTGGCTTTTACCGCGTGGAATCCGATGCGGTGGGGATTGAGTTAACCCTTGGAAAATGGACAAATGCCGCCAATCCCTCGCCACCAGGTCTGCACTATCAGTGGCCATATCCGATTGGCCAGGTGGAACGGCCTGTGGTTACGCGTGAGAATCGCGTAACTGTTGGCTTTACGGCTCCCAATGCCGATATGCGCATGTGGAGCAGCAGTCGTGAAGCCCGTCAGGATGTGCCGGAAGAAAGCCTGATGCTCACCGGTGATGAAAACATTGTTGATATTGATTTTATTGTCTTCTGGCGCATTAAAGATGGCGGTGCCTATCTGTTTAACGTCTTTGATCCGGAACCAGCGGTGAAGCTGGCAGCAGAAAGTGCCATGCGTGAAGCCGTGGGTCAGCGTCCGATTGTGGCGGGCTTAACCGAGCGTCGCCGCGAAATTGAACAGGCGGCCATGGCCGGTATCCAGCAGATCATGGATAAATACGGTACCGGCGTGCAGGTGAAAAACGTGCAGTTGCTGGATGTCAGTCCACCAGAACCGGTTGTTGATGCCTTTAACGATGTGCAGCGCGCCCGTGCCGATAAGGAACGCATGCGGAACGAAGCTGATGCCTACAGTAACAGTATTCTCCCAGAAGCCCGCGGGGAAGCCGTGAAGCGCGTACAGGAAGCCGAAGCCTACCGCGAAAGTGTGGTCAGCAAGGCCACTGGTGACGCCGAGCGCTTTAAGTCTGTGTATGCGGCATATAAGGAAAGTCCGGATGTCACATCCCAGCGTTTATATATTGAAACCATGGAAAAGGTGATGGAAAGTTCTCAGAAGATCATCATTGATAACCGTGCCGGTGGCAGCAACGTCTTGCCGTATCTACCGCTTCCCGCCCTACAAAAACCAGCCCCATAAGAGCATCCCATGTTTCAGAAGCCCAGTTTTCTTGCCATTATCGCCGGCGTTGTCTTCTGCCTGCTCAATGCCTTTTTTATCGTGCAGCAGCGCACTCAGGCACTGGTATTCCAGTTCGGTGAAATTGTTGCTGTCCACAACACGCCTGGCTTGAAGTTTAAAATTCCATTTCTGCAGAATATAGTGACGTATCCCGGTCAGATCCTGCATGTTGGCCCGCCGGTACAGCAGGTGATTCTGGCAGATCAGAAACGCCTGGATACGGACTCTTACGCTTATTTCCGTATTTCTGACCCGTTGAAATTCTTTCAGAACCTGCGCACCATTGAACAGGCACGTGCGAACCTGGGGGATCGGATTAACTCCAACATGCGGGAAGTCCTGGGTCGCTATTCCTTAAGCAGTGTGTTGTCTCCCGATCGTGCCAAAATCATGGATCGTATCAAGACAAACATGAATGAGGAAATTGATGCCCTGGGTGTGCAACTGGTGGATGTGCGCATTCGCCGTGCTGATCTGCCGGGGGCAACCAGTGAGGCGATTTTTGCGCGGATGCGTTCGGAACGTGAACGCGAAGCCCGTGAATTCCGCGCCCAAGGCCAGGAAGAAGCCCAGCAGATTCGTGCCAAATCCGATAAGGAACGTACTGTTCTGCTCGCCACCGCAGATAAACAGGCACAGCAGGCGCGTGGTCGCGGTGATGCCGATGCCATTCGTATTTATGCCAGTGCTTTTAAGCAGGATCCGCAGTTTTACACCTATTACCGTACCCTGGAGGCTTATCGTAACACCATGGCGGACAAAAACACCAACCTGGTGTTGTCACCGGATAACCAGTTCCTGAAAGTCTTTAATGGTGGCGCGTTGCGGCAGTAAAAGACAACTTTACTTGCCTTGGTTGCCTAAAAACGACTGCCTAACAATAGTCCAGTCTGCCTGACTGTGTTTATTGTCATCTGGAATAGGATATGGTTCTGTAGTTTTGGTATTATCCTGGTCGATACGCAAAAATACAGCCCCCTGCTGTTGCAAGGCTTTCATCTCTTCAGAACTCATATATACGCGAATACTGCCATCCAGATTTGGATCCCCACCAGGCGCATCCTTGCCCAACACATTGCGAATTGCCTGCATCCCTTTTGGGTCAGTCAAACAGTGATACCGCGGTGGATATGAATCATTCTGGCCGTTATACACATATATCGTTGCGACCCCTGCCTGATCCTGTGGCGGTTTATTGACATCAGGGTTAAAAAATAAATCCTGCTCCGTTCCAATCCCCTCAGGTTCTACAGCTGTCTGTGGTGTTGGATTCGGGTTATAAAAAAGGTCTTCTTTTGGTGGTATCGATTGCGCCTGTGCTGCTTGTAAGGGATTTGCAAGGGCTGCCGTAGCAGCAATACCGATGCCAACTTCCAAGGCTTTGTTTAATATGGACATATGTATATACCCTTATCATGAAACCACAGTGTTGCCATGATGCAATATACATAAATAATATTACTATTGCTATAACTTTTAGTTTTATTGCTTCCAATTTCGCCAGCCTGCCAGGGCGAGGGTTTCTGTGTGCGTCATGGTATAATCATTCAGATAAGGAATGTGCGATGTATGATGCTGCAATCAGCTATACCTTGTTTTCCCCGGCTGCTTTGGAAAAGAGGCTTTGTTTTATGCTGTCAAAAGCCGACAGCGCCCGTTTGCGTGCCATATCGTGATCCACCATGGGGGCTGGATAATGTGCAACGCCCCCTTGCAGCCAGGGGCTGTGAACGCAGGTCAGCGATATATCAGCCAGTTCCGGTAACCAGCGGCGGACATAATCGCCGTGCGGATCAAATTTCTGTCCCTGCAGCACTGGATTAAAAATGCGAAAATAGGGGGCGGCATCGGCACCACAGCCTGCTACCCACTGCCAGCTGGCGGCGTTGCTGGCCATATCAGCATCCACCAGGGTGTCCCAGAACCAGGCCTCACCATCCTGCCAGGGTTGCAGCAGGTGCTTGGTCAGAAAGGAGGCGGTGATCATGCGTACCCGGTTGTGCATCCACCCGGTATACCATAATTCCCGCATGCCGGCATCAACGATGGGATAGCCGGTTTTGCCCTGCTGCCAGCGTTTTAACAGGGGTGCATCTGGTTGCCAGGGAAAGTGATCGAAATTTTTTCGCCAATTGGTTGCAGGCAGGGTGGGGAAATGATACAGTAAATGATAAGAGAACTCGCGCCAGGCAACTTCGCTCAGAAATTTGTCAACAGTGACACCAGAACGCTGTGGACTTAGAAAGTGCCAGATCTGCCGCGGGCTGATTTCTCCGAAATGCAGATGCGGTGAAAGACGTGACGTGCCTTGCACATCCGGACGGTTTCGATCATCAGGATAGCCTTCAAGGGCATTGCTCAGAAAATGTTCCAGACGGTGCCAGGCGGCCTGTTCACCCACCTGCCAGGTTGTGCAGAGTCCACCGGCCCAGTCAGGTATTTCCGGTCTTAACCTGAGTGCAGCGATACCAGACGCTGTGGCCAGAAACGGGCTGTGCGGAAAATGGCTGACAGGAGAGACTGGTGTAGCAATGGCCTGGTGTTTCAGGTTCTTCCAGAAAGGGGTAAAGACTGTATACGGGGTTTGGTCAGCCTTTAGGTTTTGCCATGGTTCCAGCAGTAACGCGCTATTGGTACTATGTACGTGAATATTTCCTGCTGATAAGTCAGCCTTCAGGGTTTTGTCGCGGGTAATGGCATCCGGTTCGTAACAGCGGTTCCAGAAAACCGCCGTTGCCTGGTGCTGGGTTACCAGTTGTTTGATGATCAGGGTAGCATCGCCTTGATAGACATTTAGAGTACCACCACGCGCCGCAATATCGGTTGCGAGGCTTTGCAGGCTGTGGTGCAACCACCAGCGGCTGGCACCGCCCAACGGTCTTGTGTTGCTATCCAGAATGTAGACCAGAATGACTGTTGCGCACTGTGTTAATGCCATCTGCAGGGCAGAATTATCGCTTAAGCGCAAATCCTGGCGAAACCAGAAAATCCCTGTTTGATGCTGCATTGCATTCCCTTTCCAGCTTTGTTATGCCGTAGGGAATAACGATGGGAAAGGCGTTTTTATGTCACGCAAAAAGTTAATCATTGCAGGTGCGTTGATTGCACTGGCAACGCTGGCGATGCTGGTGTTGAACAAGCCGGTATCCAAATCACTACCCGCTGATAAAACAACGGGTTCACCGGCGATTGGCGGAGATTTTGCGCTTATAGACCAAACTGGCAGGGCGGTGAATCTGCAGACCTTTGCAGGAAAACATGTCTTGATGTTTTTTGGCTTTACCCACTGCCCGGATGTCTGCCCGACGGGGCTTGCAACCATGAATCAGGTAGTAGCCAAGTTGGGTGACAGTGGTGCGCAGATACAACAAGTGTTTGTTACCGTGGATCCTGTGCGTGATACACAGCAGGAAATGGCTGAATATCTGGCGCATTTCAATGGGATTACCGGTCTGACCGGTACGCCTGAGCAGGTGCATACCATGCTGAAAAATTATAAAATCTATGCGCAGAAAAATCCGCACGATGGTGATGATGTCAACGAATACATGATGGATCATTCTTCACTGTTTTATCTGTTGGATAAAAACGGTAAATTTGTGACGTTTTTTCAATCAACCATGGCGGTAGACGACATGGTGCGTGAAATACAGCAGGCGTTAATCCGTGATGCAGAGGATGGTTCGTAGAGCATATACCGCTCGCATCTGAAGATTTGTAAAAATACTTTGCGAGCGGTAAAGCCCGCGCGGCGTTTGAGCGTTACATCGCACATCCTTCATGTGCGATAAGTATAGTGTGGCAAAAATTCATCCAAGTGTTATCAGTGTCACGCTGTATGTCTGATAATAGTTGCACTGCTGTATATTTGTGACACTCTGTAAGGCTGTATTCCACAGGTTCACATGCAGCACAGCTTACCCATGCGTCACCGCCACCGCTATTCGCTGAAGGCTTTCTGGCCGCCGCTGGCGGCCGTATTGCTGCTGTTTTATTTCTGTTATCATTTTGTTACTGGCAATCGCGGCATGCTGGCTTTTGATCGTCTGAAAGTTGAAGCCGCAGCAATGGATGCGCATCTCGCAGTTCTGGAAGAACAGCGACGTGTGCGCGAACAGCAGGTGCAGCTGCTGCGCCGTGATCATATTGATCCGGATATGCTGGACGAACAGACCCGGCGGGTGCTGGGGTATGGTGAGGAAGGCGAGATCGTCATCATGCTGCCCAAGACCGAAGAATCTGAGGATTCGGTGCTGGAGTTGCGATAATCAGGTTATACCAATCCAAGGAAATTTCTAAAGGTTCGGCGAGCGAGCCGAGCGGCGCGTAAGCGTATATATCATACGTGCGCACCGCAAGGCGTGGTGCAGCCAACCTTTAGGAATTTAAGCGGATTGGTATTACACGCGCCACGGGGCATGCCCCGTTGCCCACAGGGTTTCCAATTCGCGCTTGTCACGCAATGTATCGCAAGGTTTCCAGAATCCGGTATGGTTGAAGGCAACCAGTTGTCCGTCACTGGCAAGGCCGGATAGCGGCTCACGCTCCCATGATGTCTCATCCCCGGCCACATAGTCAATGGCAGTGGGTTCCAGGACAAAAAAACCACCATTGATCCAGCCGATTTCATCGCCGGGTTTTTCGGCGAAGCTGGAGACCTGCTGATCATCAGCAATATTTAACACCCCAAACCGCCCTGGTGGTTGTACGGCACAGACGGTTGCCAGCTTGCCATGCTCACGGTGAAAGCTGATTTCACGGCTGATATCAAGATCAGACAAACCATCGCCATAGGTCAGACAGAATGTTTGTTCATCCAGATACGGGCGCACCCGCTTCAGACGGCCACCGGTCATGGTATCTGCCCCCGTGTCAATCAGGGTAATGCGCCAGTCTTCGGCGTGGGTGTTCAGAATCTGATGATCACCCGTACGCAGATCAATGTGCATGTCGGACATGTGTCGGTAATAGTTAAAGAAAAACTCTTTAATAACATACCCCTTGTAACCAAGGCAGATGACAAAATCCTTAACCCCATGCTGGGCGTAATGCCGCATGATGTGCCATAACAGTGGTCGTCCACCAATCTCAATCATGGGCTTGGGTTTAGTGTCAGATTCCTCGGCAATGCGGGTTCCCAGTCCACCGGCAAGAATGACTGCTTTCATACGATCCTCATTTACAGTTTCAGTTCATCAACGGCTATGTTGAGACGCTGTTCAATAATCGCAATGGGATCACGGCGCAGGATGCGGTAGATGCGCAGAATATACTCGCCAATGATGCCCAGCAAAAAGGCATTGAGGCCAATACCGAACAGCAGCATCACCTGAATACTGGTAAAACCTTGAGGCAGGTTAGGTTCCACCAGACGCAGAATAATATAATAAACCGCACCCAGCATACTGAGAAACAGGATGATTGCGCCCAATACCGACGCCATCCGCAATGGTACGGTGGAATGGTTGAACACCGCCGTAAAACCCAGGCGAAACAGGCGTATGACGTTAAACTTGCTGACTCCACCGGTGCGTGCATCCCGGTCATAGACAACCCCGGTCTGGTTAAAACCTAGGCTGGCAATCACGCCGCGCAGGTAGAGTTTTGAGGTCTGTACCTTGGCAATCGCGGTAATGACGGCGCGATCCACCAGGCGGAAATCACCCACATCCCGGGGGATGGAATGCTCACTTAAGCGGTCAATAATCCAGTAACCAGCTTTGCGGAACAGCTGTAAAAACCTGCCTTCTGGCCGTTTGCGGCGGATGCCGTATACAACGTGATAGCCTTGTTGCCACAAGGCAAAAAATTGCTCCAGCATTTCCGGTGGATCCTGTAAATCCGCATCAATCTGCAATACAGCATCACCCCGGGTGTGCAGATAGTTGGCCAGGATAGAGTTCTGAAAGCCAAAATTACGCGAAAAGCGCAGGGCACGCACACGGGGATCCTTAGCCGCCAGATTACTTAAGATGCTCCAGGTCGCATCATCGGAATGGTTATCGGTAAAAACAAATTCCAGATCACAGCGATCGGCCATGCGGTCTGCCAGTGCGGTCAGCCGCGCATAAAGGGCATCCAGGTTATCCGCCTCATTCAACACCGGAATGGCGATCGAGACAAGCGGGCGGTATAGTGCGTTTTGCGTCATGGGTCGTCATTGTGGCAGAATTTTCTTAACAGACAATAACGTCTGCATATACGCCGCAACACCGGGCAGGGCAGGGCGGAAATGGATGTCAGAAAGCCAGTCTGGCCTGGTCAGCATTGTTGCATAATTATCACATGCTGGGTCTGGCCTTGCCCCAATCTGCAACAGGTGCAGGTGATCCAGGATGGTAAATACATGCACAGCCAGATCACGCAGGCTGCATGGTTGCCCATGATTCAGTGACACACGCCCTGTGATCTCGCTGCACAACAGTGCCTGTACCGCCTGGGCGACATCATACACATGATGATATTCGCGCAGCTGCTGCCCGGAAGACATGGTGAACGGTTGCGCATCCCGTAATGCCCGGTACATCTGCCCTAAAAACATGTGCGGTGCGGGTTCCCCGCTACCATACAGGGTATGTAACTGCACATGTGTCACAAGTTCCCCCGATGATGCGCGTTCAGCAACCAGCTTTCCAAGCATGGCCTTGGCGGTTATATAAGGGTTCTGCTGTTCAAGCAGTGTCTCCATCACCGTGCCGAACGTCACAACGCGCAAGCCTTTCTGGCGCACCACATCCATAATACGGCAGGGCAGATCAATGTTGATGTGTTGATGCAGGATTTCAGGTGCAGTTGGATCAAGAATACCAGCCGTGATCAACACCACTGATGATGCCGGTGCACCTGTAAAAAACTGTTCCATGTCAGCCTTGGCATTTGCCTGCCACCAGTCTGCATACACAGCCCGTTCCGGGGCAACAATAGTGGCGGTGCTGTCCATCAGGGCTTGTCCCAGACGGCCACGGCTGCCGATGATGTACATCATGCAGCAATACCCGTCCGCCAGTCATCGATCTGCTCCAGGGTGAAGGCTCTGGCAGCTGTCGGAGATTGATAATACTGGCGATACCATTCTATGGTTTTCAGAATAACTTCCTGCGTATTCCAGACCGGCTGCCAGCCAAGCTGCTGCCTTGCCAAGCTGCTGTCCAGTGCCAGAACGCTCGCTTCCGGCAAGGGATCGGGCATATAATGGATGTTGGGGGTTTGCCATGCCTGGCTCATCAGCGTTACCACATCACGTACGCTGTACGATTTCTGATCCTGGGGGCCGAAATTCCAGGCGCGGGCAACGCTGCAAGACTCAGGCATCAGGAGTTTAGAGAGTAATAGCAGATAACCATGCACCAGTGCCAGCACATGCTGCCATGGGCGTGTGGCATCTGGATAGCGCAAGGTCAGTGGTGTGCCCGTCGTAATGCTGCGCACAAAATCCGGCAGCAGGCGGTCTTCTGACCAGTCACCGCCGCCGATGATATTGCCGCCGCGTGCGGTGGCAATAGCGAGAGACTGGCCATAAGATGCGGCGTAGCTCTGGATCACCATTTCAGCAGCGGCCTTTGACGCGCTGTATGGGTCTTTGCCGCCCAGAGGATCTTCTTCCTGGTAAGGCGTACTGCTACCGATATTTTTGTACACCTTGTCGGTCGTAATACATAGGACGCCTTTGACGCTGGGCGTGCGCCTGGCGGCTTCCAGCACATGTACGGTACCCTGCGCGTTGACCAGAAATGTTTCCACCGGTTCACGGTAGGAACGCCGCACCAGCGGTTGTGCCGCCAGATGCAGGATCACATCCGGCTGAAAGGCTGTAATGGCTTCCAGCAAAACACCGTAGTCAGTAATACTTCCATACGTCGTGGCAATGTCTTGATCCAGTCCAGCGGCGGTAAACAGGGCAGGGGATGTCTCCGGCGGCAGGCTGTAGCCTGCAATCGTTGCACCAATGTGCTGCAGCCACAGGCATGCCCAGCTACCGGTAAAACCGGTGTGACCGGTGATAAACACCCGCTTGTTTTTTAAGATATCCTCAAAGGGGAGCATGCAGGAACCTTTGTAAACAATG
>JANMDF010000123.1:0-7216 GCA_031376145.1 Alphaproteobacteria bacterium | reverse complement strand
CTGGCGCACCCGTGCCCAGTTGCGCAGAAACAATTGCTATACAACTGGCCTTGCCGCACAACATTCCGATCACAGGGGTTATGCTGTATATACTGGATGCTGATGGTAAGCCGTTGAGCGGCGATGCAGGCGCCCCCTGCGGCTTCTGCCGTGAGCAGTTGCGGGCACATACTACTCCAGCCTGTCCGGTGATCATCATGGAAGATGTGGGCAATTTTTCCATGCAGCACACCGGCAATCTGCTGCACAATCATGCTGCTGAGCAGCACACCTTACCAGCCGATTGTCAATATCCCTCGTTTGCCGTACAACAACAGCTGTTAATCGGCGGTCAAACCCTGCTTATGCCGGATGACCACAGCGCGTATGGCCGCCTGTGTAAAGCCATGCTCTCTGGATAATCTATGCATCTGACGCCCGAAATTGTGCTGGAAGCCTACAGCATGGGACTGTTCCCCATGGCCAAGTCCAGACTTGACCCCAAAATTACTGGGTAGATCCTGAATGGCGCGGCATACTCCCTTTTGAGCATTTTCATATTCCGCGCTCATTGCGTAAAACCATCCGCCGCCAGCCCTATGAAATTGTCTGTAACCGGGATTTTCGCAGCACGATTGCCGCCTGTGCAGAAACCAGCGGCAAACGTGATGATACCTGGATTAATCCCGCGATTGTTGAGGTGTTTACCGATCTGCATGAGATGGGCTATGCGCACAGTGTTGAGGCCTGGCGCGGGGATGATCTGGTGGGTGGCCTGTACGGCCTGGCACTGGGTGGCGTCTTTTTTGGCGAAAGCATGTTTGCCAGAGCCGATGACGCCAGCAAAATTGCCCTGGTGGATCTGGTCATCCGCCTGCAGAAAAGTGGTTTTACCATTCTGGACACCCAGTTTACCAATGAACATCTGCTGCGCTTTGGTGCGGTGGAAGTGCCACGCGGAAAGTATCTTGATCAGATGCGTACGGCCATACGTCTGCCGGTGACGTTTTACGCGGAACCGCTGGGTGCAGTTGATGTGGCCGGATTTTTAGAACGCCTGCATGGCACTTGACTGCGATAATGCCTGTTTCAACAGGGCGATTTAAAAGTCTGGATTGCCACGCCTCGCCTGGCAGGCTATGCCTGCTGAAGGCATGGCTCGCAATGACATACTCATCCGTCATTGCGAGGCGTAAGCCGAAGCAATCCAGCCAAGAAACAACTTTTAAATCGCCCTGCTGTTTCAATAAGTCCTGAAATAAGGCGTTATATCATCGCAAATGTGATATATATCATACTCTTTCATGCTGCTGTCTGTCATGATCGCTCCATACAGATCCAGGAGATTGTTGATGTCAGACCGTACCGACTTGCCTGTCACAAACCCGCAAGACTATTTCACCAGGCAGGAGGCAAAAGCATTTCCAATGCAGGCTCTTGAGGATGCTGCAAATTTTCTCGACACATTCCGCGAACATATTGATCCCGATTTATTGACCCGGTTTGTACACCATGTTGATGCGTTGAAGCACTTTCGTGATCATCGCATTGATACTGTATTAAACGGAGCACAGGAAGGAACCCTGGTGCTCAGAAGTCAGTATGAGCGTGTGAAGGATCATCCCATTACCACAGAATCGCTGCATAAGCAGAATTTTACGGAGTGTCTAAATGACCTCATCGACGAAATTAACGCACTTCAGGCAACAGTGCTGGATGAGGCGGGAGAGCAAAAGATTGTGTCGCTGCTGGATACAGACGTGGGACAAAATTTTTTCCAGTCCGTAAATACAATGTTGGATTTTGTAGAGCCTGAACAGGAAGTTACCCAGCAGGAAAGCACGGCAGATGCCCCAACGGTCACAGAACCTGAAGTTACGGCAGAAGTGGTTGCAGCAAAACCGGCAGCAAAAAGTGTGCCCGAGTACAAACCCAATCGCTTTGGGATTGAGCCGGCAACAGCGGAATGGTTTGATCACCATTACAAAGGCTCTTTGGAGTTTCAAGTGGGTAAACTATGCAATCAGATGGGAACGGATGCACTTTCTGCTCAGCAAAAACAAAGCTTGGCAACTGCCATTCCCGCTGTACTCGGTGGCAACCAAGCCCCCCCGCTAACAGCTGAAAACCTTGAGCAAGCAAAGGATTTTCTGCTGGAAGCCATCCCCGCAAAATACCCCAACACACCTGATAAGTTAGAAGCATTTCTGAGTGACCTGGCTAGCAATCTGGGGGGAGATTACCCACTCGAAATTCAAAATAGCCATTATCAAAAATCGTTGAAAGAAAATGAGATTATAGAAATAGGCATGGATATTATATGGCCGATCTTTACAAGCTTTAGCAAAGATATGATTCCGATCAAACGGATGAACCTCGCAAGAGAGATTCTGAGTGTCGTTTCCGACCTTGGTTATCCTGTCTTGTCGCCACAACCGAAATCTTTTGAAATTGCAAAAGCCATTATTGTAACACAAAAAAAAGACAGCGAACTCTATCTGACACAGCATCCAGATGGCAGCACAACTTTTGCTGAACCGAGTACTATGCTGGCAATGGCTAAGCGCACATCTCTTACAGATTATCTATGTGGAAATATATTTGAAAAACACATTAGTGAGGGCAACAGACTGCAAGCCAAGAGGGAATTTGACGCAATCCCGGATCCGCATAATGATCCTCAATTGGATGAGGAGAAAATAGAGTTTTATCAACACTATGACTTGAACGGTAGAATGAACGAATATCATGAAGGTCTGCAGGTGTATGTAACGCAAATTATAGTGCATCAGAGCACTATTGCGGGAAAAAATGCACCCCAAGCCCAACCACAAACCTCAGACACTTCCAATATTTTCTCTGCTGCTCAACGGCCTGCCTCCAAAGCTCATGGTTTTGGCATCCGTGATCGTGGGCGTTAACCCACGCACTACACCTTTCTGGCAAACGTTGACTGAATCAGGACATCGTGCACGCGGTCATCGCCAACAATCTGATTGGCGACGCGTTTCAGGTGGTTTTTAATGAACACGGCTTCATCAATGGCCGGCAGGTCGGGCAGCGCACTGGCGGCGTGCAGATAGCTGTAAAACGCATCGCGCAATAGCGGCATCCGGTCGTTAACCAGGGTTTCTCCCTTGGCACCCTTCACTTCCAGAACGATGAGCACGGCAAAAATCTTATCCACCTCACCACGGCGCATGACCGAGACGTTAATAGCCGGAATTTTAACGTATTTATAAGAAATAACTTTGGGCTTAACGGCTTTTTCTTCTTTGAGTCCACCAGGCTTTTTCCCGGCCAGGACGTCTTTGGGCGTCAGGCCTTCTGTGAAATATTTATAGCCGAAAAAACCACCCCCGCCGAGTAGTCCCAATCCCAGCAAAATGATGATAATTTTTTTCATAAATACGATAGTGCGATGATCATAATGGCTATATTGTTGCAGACTAGACCCCAGCCTGCGCTGGGGATTCGTGAGGAGGATGTTTCAATACCATTCGCATCCCCAGCGAAGGCTGGGATCCAGGGAGCGTCCAAACAAGATGCCTGAATGTTCGTTATCATGAAGCAGATACCAGCAAATTTACAAATGCTGATACCCCAGCGTTGACGGTAAAGCGACGGCTTGCCCTTGTTTATCCACCAGGCGCAAGCCTTCCCCAGTTTCAAGATAGCCGATATGGGTTAATTTTGTGTCAAGTCCAGCAACTTTCCGGTGTAAAGCCGGGGCGAGATCATGGGGCATTGCCCATAACAATTCATAATCATCACCAGCCACCGCGAGGCTTTTCCAGGTTGAACCACCGGCTGCCACATCTTCAGCAATGGGGATGCTGTCAACGTTGATGACAGCCTGCAGACCAGAGGCACTGGCAAGACGCTGCACATCCAGCAGCAGACCATCGGAAACATCCATAGCGGCATTAGCCAGTCCGACCAGGGCACGCCCCAGTTCCAGGCGCGGATCCGGCAGCAGGTAGCGCATGGCGGCGCGGGTTTGCGGGTTGCTCTGCTGTTTCAGTTCCTGCATCCCCACACAGGCATCGCCAATCGTACCGGAGACATACAGGGCGTCACCAGCCTTTGCCGTGCGGCGCAGCAGCGTATTGCCACCATCAACAGTGCCAATAGCCGTAATGCCAATCTGCAGCGGACTGCTGGTGGTAATGGTATCGCCACCCAGCAGACTGATACCGAAAAACCGCTGATCCAGTTTCAGCCCCTGCACAAAATTTTCCAACCAGGCGGGTTGTTCGGCCAGCGTATGCGGTAATGACAGATTGAGCAGGTAATACAGCGGCGTTGCCCCCATGGCGGCCAGATCCGATAAATTTACCCGCAACGCTTTTTGCGCCAGATAACGCGGCTCCTCATTGCCGATAAAATGCACACCAGCGGCCAGGGTGTCGGTGGTAACAACATAGTGCGCCTGGCTTTGGGCAGGCAGTACGGCGGCGTCATTCAATAAATTATCAGCTTCAGGCAGTCCAAGGGTCAGTGGGGCGAGCAGTGCCTTGATAAACGCGGCTTCAGACATGCGCGGTAAAATCCTGTGGCCGTATTTTGCGGGCAGCCGCATCCAGCAGGCCATTGACAAAGCCAGGCTCCTTGCCGTCAAAAAAACTGTTGGCGATGCTTACATAGTCATTGATAATCGCCTTGGATGGCGTTTTCAGGTCAGTAAGCAACTCGGCAAGTCCCAGCTTCAGAATCGCCACTACCACCAGATCGAGACGCTCCAGCGTCCATTCCTTGCTCAGATGGCCACGAATCATCTCTACCAATGCATCCTGGCGGTCAACCACAGCGGTGAGCAGGTCGCCAAATAACTTAACATCCACTTCGTTGCGCATGCCTTTGGGAATACGATGCTCCAGGGCATCATGCACCAGGTCCAGGGTGGTTTTCGGATCCATGGTGCGTTCATACAATGCCTGCACCGCCAGCATACGGGCGTTACTTCTGGCGGCAAAGCGCGGGTTTGGCGTTTTATCGGTCATACGTTGAAACGATGCTTGATAGCCAGTTGCTGCAGGCAGGCATCGGCGGCGAAGCCTCCCTTGTCCCCGCGTAAGGGATGGGCACGGACAATCGCCTGGCTTTCATTTTCCACGGTGAGAATGCCGTTGCCAATGGCCAGATGCTTTTGCAGGGCGAGGTATTGCAGGCCACGCGCACTTTCATTCACCACTACATCATAATGGCTGGTCTCACCACGAATCACACAGCCTAATGCTACAAAACCATCAAAAGCAGTTGCGGCAAAGCCAATAGTAGCGGGAACCTCCAGCGCGCCTTTCACATTGATAATCTCATGGGCAGCACCGGCCTGCTGCAGGGCACGCACCGCCCCTTCCACCAGCAGGGCAGAAATGTGTGCGTAAAAATTGGCATTCACAATCAGGATTTTGTGCATCAGGCGGCTTGTACCGCGTCTGCATGCGTTGCGCAAGTGCGACAAACAAACTGTGCTCCCTTGGCACTGCCTTTCAGGGAATCCGTGCTGAGCGCAGCCCCACACTGGCTGCAGGGCACGCGTTCCAAGGCTTGTAACTGATCATCCACCGCTACCCGGTCATCAAACACAAAACAGGCACCTTGCCAGGCTTGGCTTTGGTTGCCGGTATGTTCCAGATAATTAAGAATCCCGCCTTCCAGGTGATAGACTTCAGAAAATCCATGCTGTTTCAAGTAGGCTGTTGATTTTTCACAGCGTATACCGCCGGTGCAGAACATGGCAACGGCTTTGTCTTTGGGAATATGGGTATCCAGCCAGGCGGGCAGTTCTCGAAAAGTGGTGGTTTGCGGATTGATGGCGCCCGTGAATGTGCCCAGGCGCACTTCATAGTCGTTACGGGTATCAATCACTACAACATCATCGCGGTTGATGAGGTTATCCCAGTCCTTCGGGGCGACATAGGTACCACAATGCCGATCCGGATCAATGGCTGGCACACGCATGGCAACAATCTCCTGCTTCAGGCGCACTTTCATGCGGCCAAAGGGGGCGGTGTGATGCAGGCTTTCTTTCCAGGTCAAGGCTGCAAAGCGTGGATCACGCTGTAAATATTCCAGAAAATCCAGCAGTTGATCGCGGTTTCCGGCCAGGGTGGCGTTCAAGCCCTCGCTGGCCAGCAGAATCGAGCCTTTCAGGCCACGCGTCCGACATTCCTGCAGGTACACCGGCTGCAATGCCTGGTAATCCGGCAAGGCAACAAAGTGGTAAAACGTGGCAATAAGCTGTGATTGTGACATATGCGGCACATAGCCGCGCTTGCCGGTACTTGTCAAGGTTTGAGGGCTTTATAGCGCTGGAATATCAATCACCAGCAGCTCCGTATCGCTTTCTGCGGCTGTAATCTCCACGTGCGCAACGTCAGTGACTGCGGCACCATCTCCCTTGTGCAGGATAACCCCATCCACGTGAAGACTGCCCGATGAAACCAGGAGATAGCCCTGATGTTTTAAGGCATGGATAATCTTCTGTCCAGGCAGCATGCGCCCCCCGGCAATGGTAGCATCCTGATAAATCATCAGAGCACCCCGGGCAATATCTGCATCACGTCCAGATGCCAGGGGTTGCAGCATGTTGGCCACTGGGCTTTTGGGAAACGTCCGTGCTTCCCAGCGTGGTTGCACGCCGATGGTATGCGGTGTAATCCAGATTTGATAGAGATTGGTGGGCACATCACTTAAATTATACTCAGAGTGATATACGCCACGACCGGCACTCATCACCTGCACATCCCCTGCCCCTGTAACCCCTTCGTTCCCTTCACTATCACGATGGGTGATTGCCCCCTGGCGCACATACGTGATAATCTCCATGTCACGGTGCGGATGCGTGGCAAAGCCCGTCTGCGGTGCCACAATATCATCATTAATAACCCGCAGGGTGCCGAACTGCATCCGCGCTGGATCATGGTAACTGGCGAAACTGAAATGGTGCCTGGCCTGTAACCAGCCATGATCAGCACTGCCCAGATTTTTATAAAGATAAGGTGTAATCATTGTCTATCACTAGCGCATTTTTGAACGGGTTGTATACCGCAAAAACCATTTTTTCAGTCGCTTGAGGAGGTTTTCTTGAATTGAATTATCGATAGCGGCGTAATGGTTGCGGTCTTCAGAATCTATTTTCAGATCAGCGACATACACAAAGTCTTCCGGTCTGGCGAGATCAGGGCTGGTGGCAATCCCAAAGGGACGCAGGTTGGCACGGGGGGTGCGTGAC
>JANMDF010000118.1:0-2176 GCA_031376145.1 Alphaproteobacteria bacterium | reverse complement strand
GTATCCACCGCAAATAGTTGCTTTAGTACAAGAATTATTTACGCCTTCAAGGTCAATGATTAAAATGGACGCGTCTCTTTTTCAAGAAGAGGTAATAGGATTGGAAACAGACTTTGAAAGCAAAATATCTGGTTATGATCCAGTTGGAACAAACGCAAAGCTTGTAGAACCATTTGTTAATTTATATCACACAAAAGAAATTCCAACCAGAAAACTGGTGCTGTCGTTTGGAAAATCAGTCTTCAAGAACGAAACATATAAGTCATTAGAGTGCGTAACATCTCAGGGGATCAGGCTGCGTATGAGTCGTAGCGCTCTCTGTTTGCCTCCTCGATTTTGTGGATAAAGTGATCCCAATCGCCGTTGCGTTTGACAGCCCTTGCGTCCAATTCGGCTTGTGCCCCCTCGATTGTCCACTGCATGCCGCTGCGCTCCATTCTGTCCTTCACGAGGTGGCCGCATGCACCCTCGACGAGACCTGTCGATATGGGGAAGCCCTTTGCCAGGTAGTCCTTGTAGTCCATCTTGTGACCGTGGTTTTGGTAGTAGTTGATGGTTCTCATGATCGCTTTGCATGCGGATTTTGTCGTTCCCGCCTTATCGTGGTGCTTTTGTAGGACATCGACCACCTCTGCGACCTTGCTGTCGAGGATCATGAGCACATGGGTTTCGATCCACTTTAGGCGGTTGGTTGCGTTCTCGCCGAGTATCGCGTTGGCGGCCACCCAAAGGTACTCGATCGCATGGATGATGTCGAGTATGACTGCTTCCAGCCTGTGACCCATGCCTTCGGTCTCCAGACCGTTGCGTATGGCGTCTTCGAGCCCGTTGCCGCCGTCGACCAGCGCGATGATCGGCTTTTCCCCAGACAGATCGCGGAGCATCAGGTTTCTTACACCGTATGCGATTGCCTCGGCCTGGTCGAGAAGGAAGGCCATGCAATGCGTGTTTCTGGCTTCCCTAGGCCTTTCCCCCAACTCCTTGACCACCTCCATGTGGATGGCAGACTCCTCCTTGGTCCACTTCTTGTGGAGGGTTTTGAGCATCTCCTCCTTGGTCCTGGGGAACGGGTTGAAAGAAAATATGATGGCCAGCGTCGCTATGCGCTTGTGGCCGCGCTTCTGCCCCTTCATTAGTCTGGCCTTCTCGCCCTCCACGGCCGCGGTAGCCTCCGCCCGCTCGGGCTCAACGACCCGCACACCCTTGCCGTCAACCTCGATGGCGAGGTAGCTGCCCTCGGTCTGCGTGTCTGGTGGGCCCTTTTCGGCATAATATCCGCCCACCTCGGCTCCAAGCAACTTGAGGTTCCGGTGGCTTTGCATGTGGTTCAGGTCCAGGCCCAAGACCTTGTTCAACAACGCGGTACTTTCCCTGAAATCCTCCTCGCAGGCGGTGGTGCCCAGCCAGTCCGATAACACGAAGGACAACTGGCCCGGAGGCAGGTTCAGCTCCGCATCCAGCGGGAACATGGACTTGTCATCCACCGAATAGTACTTGTTGCGGGCAATGGCGATCATGCCGAACACGCTCTGGTACAGCCGATTACTCCGACCCTTGGAGGTAGCCTTGCGGCCAGAGGAGTCCATCGGCGCACCCGTCTTGCGGATCTCATCGTCGCAACGAATGAAGAAGCGCTTCAGAAGCTGGAGGCCAAGGGCAAGCACCCACCGCAGAATGGCACGCTCAGCGGCGGCGGCATCGGAGGTCGGCAAATTCTCGACGTCAAAAAGCAGTTTCTCGAAATTTTCCCTAATTTCGTACATAAGCAGTTGGGGTTTTTTGGGTTTTCAACACACACAAGATAGCCTCGACTGCTTTCCCTTTTTCCCTAAAACCCACATCCCCAACAAAAGTGTCCTTAATTGCAGACACTCCCCTGGGATGTTACGCACTCAAACCATTTGAGTTGGTGCATCCTGGGCATCCATAAGGATAAACTCCCACTTGGCCCACATTGTCCCCAATTGATTTGTTTTGGAATGAGGTTCGAATATCCCCGGGTATTTGAAGCAGAATCAGAGTTATTGATTTATTTGGTAATGAAATAATTTGGATGGGCTACCTTCAGCGATGGAGGTAGCCTGTTTCTTTTTGAATATAGAATTTTTTTATTGACTCTCATATCTCTCTCTGCTCCACCCATATTTATTGCCAGTGAATACGACAGTACTAAAAA
>JANMDF010000062.1:0-10314 GCA_031376145.1 Alphaproteobacteria bacterium | reverse complement strand
TTCAACAAAAGTAAAAAGAGCCATACCTATGCAGGTCTCCAGGTTTCCAGGGCTTGAACGGTGTCAGTAAAAGGGCGCATAACAACTCCATGATTGCAAGGCGTTGTAGAATAATCGTTGCCGATGCGCAACAATTTATGCGCGGGTGCGGTGAATTTCCGATAGAATTTTCCCACGGCCAGCGGCAGGTTTCAGATTCTGGTCAGTCAACGGCAGGGGATAATCGCCGGTGAAGCAGGCATCGCAAAACTGCGGTGTATCCATGTTGCGTCTGGCTTCACCAACAGCGCGGTAGAGACCGTCAATACTGAGAAAGGCCAGACTGTCTACACCAATGAATTTCTGCATTTCGGCAATACTGTTATTGGCGGCCAGCAGTTGATCACGGCTGGGGGTGTCCACACCATAAAAGCAGGAATGAATGGTGGGCGGGCTGGCAATACGCATGTGCACTTCACTGGCGCCGGCCTGGCGCATCATGTCAACAATTTTGACCGATGTTGTGCCTCTGACAATGCTGTCGTCCACTAACACAACTTTTTTGCCTTCAATAAAGGCACGGTTGGCGTTGTGCTTCAGGCGAACACCCAGGTGGCGTATCTGATCAGTTGGTTCAATGAATGTCCGTCCGACATAGTGGTTGCGAATAATACCCAGTTCAAAAGGGATCCCCGCTTGTTCGGCAAAACCAAGAGCCCCAGGCACGCCAGAATCGGGCACCGGAATCACGACATCGGCATCAACACCATTTTCAATGGCAAGCTCTCTCCCAATGGCTTTGCGCACTGCATAAACATTATGTCCGGACAGGACGCTGTCAGGGCGGGCAAAGTAAACGTATTCAAAAATGCAGAATTTGCTGCTGCGGGCGTTAAAAGGAAAACGGCTTTTGATGCCTTCGGCGGTAATCTCAACCATCTCTCCCGGAGCGATGTCACGGATGGTTTCCGCACCAATAATGTCAAAAGCACAGGTTTCAGAAGCCAGAATATAGGCGTCACCCAATTTGCCCAGCAGGAGCGGGCGCACACCAGCGGGATCACGAACGCCAATCAACCCTTGGTTACTGAGAACAACCAAAGAATAAGCACCCTCAAGATCACGTAGGGCATGTGCCAGGCGATCGGCAACCGAAGGCTCGGAATGTCGCGCCATCAGGTGAATAATCACTTCGGTATCACTGGTGCACTGAAATAACGCACCGGTTTCCACAAGACGCTGCTTAACGGTAAAAGCATTTGTGAGATTGCCGTTATGAGCAACGGCAACGCCGCCGAAAACAAATTCACCAAACAACGGTTGAATGTTGCGAATATTAGGCCCGCCGGCAGTCGAGTACCGGACATGGCCAATGGCCGACATGCCAGGCAATCCGTCAATAACATCGGAGGCAGAAAAATTATCACCCACCAGCCCCAGGGCGCGGTGGGTATAAAATTGCTCGGCGTGCTTGCTGACGATCCCGGCGGCTTCCTGCCCCCGGTGCTGCAACGCGTGCAGACCCAGTGCGGTAAGGGCAGCAGCGTTCTCTGCACCAAACACCCCAAAAACACCGCATTCTTCACGCAGTTTGTCATCATCAAAGGGGTGGGTTGGAGAGAAAGGATTAATTGTCTGCATCCTCGGCCACAGCATCCAGTTCTTTACGGTCTGCATCGCTGTAACTCTCACCAGAACCGGCATTTTTGCTGACCATACGCGACCAGAAATCTTTTTTCTTCGGGGGTTCCACGCCTGCGATGTTGGCTTCTTCTGCAACGGGTGCCCGCATTTGTTTTGGTAACAGACCAATCACCACTTTTGCGCCTTCCTCCATGATGGGAACAGATTTAGCATCCTCCAGCCAGGTAGGGATTTTGTCTTCCTGATCCTGGCTGCCACCGGTAACCAGCATATAGACAAGGCTCATAATCAAAGCACCGCGTAAGCCGCCATATACAAAACCCAGACTGCGATCCACAGAACCCAGCGAGCCGGAGTCTACTTTTTGCGAGAGGTTCTTGGCAATAATCATCAGAAACGAAAGAACCCCGATAAACACTGCCGCAAAGGTAACAATATGTGCCAGCATCTCATTGCTGATCATCTTGTGCCAGAATGGATAGGTTGGTTTGTGCAGGTACAATGCCGCGAAAATAGCCGCCACCCAGGCAACAACACTCAAGACCTCATTCACAAAACCTTTATACAGTGCCATTATCGCGGATAAACCAACCACCGCAATCGCAACGCCGTCTACCAGGTGAAAACTGTATGCATCTGCCATGAATATGCTTATAACGGCTTCCTGATTTGAGGCAAATAGTTTTCACCAAATAAAGGCTTTGCGATGCTGGAACAGCACTATTTATGGATTAAATCCCTGCATCTTATTTTTGTCATTTCATGGATGGCTGGTTTGTTTTATCTGCCACGCCTGTTTGCTTACCATACAACGGTGCAACCGGACAGTGAAGCATCGGCGATGTTAAAGGTGATGGAGCGGCGGTTGCTGCGCATCATTATGAATCCTGCAATGATCGGAACCTTTTTGTTCGGCGGCTTGATGCTGTCTGTTCCAGGAATGATGCAGCAGGGCTGGATCCATGCCAAACTGGGGTTTGTATTGGTCATGGCAGGGTTTCACGGGTTCTGTGCCGTGTGGCGCAAGGATTTTGAAGCGGATCGTAATGTGCGTTCAAGTCGGTACTATAAAATCGCTAACGAAGTCCCGACAGTGCTGATGATTCTGATTGTACTGCTGGCGATCATGAAGCCTTTTTAGGGGTGCTTTTTTGCTTGCAACAAACGGGGCTTGCCGCCTATAAGCGCACCACATTTATAAGCTTAAGGAGCCGGAAATGGCCGTAGAACAGACACTATCCATTATCAAACCAGATGCGACACGTCGCAATCTCACGGGCAAGATCAATGCGCGTTTTGAAGATGCAGGGCTGCAGATCATTGCCCAGAAACGCATGCTGCTGTCGCGCAAGCAGGCGGAAGGCTTTTACGCAGTTCACAGCGCACGCCCGTTTTTTGGCGAACTGTGTGACTTTATGACCTCTGGCCCCGTTATTGTACAGGTGCTGCAAGGTGAAAATGCAGTCTTGAAAAATCGGGACATCATGGGTGCTACCAATCCCGCCAATGCAGCGCCTGGAACCATCCGTAAAGACTTTGCGGAAAGCATTGAGGCTAATTCTGTGCATGGTTCTGACTCTCTGGAAAACGCGGCCATTGAAATTGCCTATTTTTTTGCAGGTATTGAAATTTTACCAGTTGAATAGATTGCATGGCGCAACACCGCTTGAGTTAACGTTTAAATTGTTGCCAAAAACCTCACAATAAGCACCTGTGACTTGCCTTCCTGTTGAAGACGATGCTATGGGATGTAGAGAGGCAAACAAACAATGACAGACTATAGAATCGACGGTTATGAAGTAGTAATTGGCCTGGAAGTCCACGCCCAGGTAACCTCAAATGCTAAATTGTTTTCCGGCTCTTCGGCCGTATTCGGTGCTGAACCGAACAGCCAGGTGTCGCTTGTTGATGCGGCATTTCCAGGTATGCTGCCGGTAATCAATGAAAAATGCATTGAACAGGCAGTACGTACTGGTCTTGGTCTGAATGCGCAGATTAATCTGCATTCTGTCTTTGATCGCAAAAACTATTTCTATGCTGATTTGCCTCAGGGATATCAGATTTCCCAGTTCACGCAGCCTATTGTTGGTGAGGGTTTTCTTACCATTGATCTTGCGGATGGGGTGCAAAAGAAAGTCGGCATTGAACGTCTGCATCTGGAACAGGATGCCGGTAAAAGTATCCATGATCAGCACCCAACCAAAAGTTATGTCGATTTAAACCGTTCCGGCGTGGCACTGATGGAAATTGTTTCCAGGCCTGATTTGCGTTCACCGGAAGAAACTGGGGCGTATGTAAAAAAACTGCGTGGTCTGCTGCGCTATCTCGGTACCTGTGATGGCAATATGGAGGAGGGCAGTTTACGCTGTGACGTGAACGTATCTGTGCGTAAACCCGGCGAAGCATTGGGCACACGCTGTGAGATTAAAAACGTCAATTCCGTTCGCTTTGTCATGCAGGCCGTTGAGGTGGAGGCGCGCCGTCAGATTGATATTTTGGAAAATGGCGGTCAGATTATCCAGCAGACCCGCCTGTTTGATCCTAATGCTCAGGAAACCCGGGCGATGCGGGACAAGGAAGATGCGCATGACTACCGCTATTTCCCCGATCCCGATCTATTGCCGCTTGTCCTGGATGCAGCCTGGGTGGAAACCCTGAAGGCAGGCTTGCCGGAATTGCCGGATGCCAAAAAAGTCCGATTCATAGAATCTTACGGCCTGAATGCCTTTGAGGCCAGCATGCTGGCTGAAGAAAAAGAGAATGCGGCTTTCTATGAGGCGATTGTTGCAGGCAAACGTAACCCCAAACTGGCTGCTAACTGGATGCTGTCAGAACTGTTTGCGGTACTTAACAAAACCAACACGCCGCTGGAGCAATCTCCAGTGACGGCTGAGGCTCTGGGCGGGTTAATTGACTTAATCAGTGACAACACGATTTCCGGGCGTATTGCCAAGGATGTGTTTGCGGAAATGGTGGAAACGGGCGCTGATGCCAGCAAGATTGTAGAAAGCAAGGGATTGCGACAGGTCACTGATACCGGTGCTATTGAGGCGGTGATTGATCAGGTATTATCTGCCAATGCTGACAAAGCTGCAGAGTTCAAAAGCGGTAAAGATAAACTGTTTGGCTTTTTTGTCGGGCAGGTCATGAAAGAGATGCAGGGCAAGGGTAATCCAACTTTGGTTAATGACCTGCTGAAGCAGAAACTGAACGGCTAGTGTAGTGTCTCTTGTATAGATTTACATCTCATATCCGTGTGCTGTCATATACAATAACCCTCACCCCGCCCTCTCCCTTGGGGAGAGGGTTGGGTGAGGGGTGTTTTTGCGGCATCATTATCAACGTAATCGTGGTAAAGCTTTGCTGGAGACAATACACTAGAGCGTGCAGACCAGTATCGTATGCAACACGCTCTAGAAATACCGTTCCTTGATGGTAATAACATCACCGGGGTAAATATTGGCGGTGGGATCAACCTCTGTTTCTACGGAAGGATCAGTGGCGCGTTTTACCTGTGCCGTATCTTCAGCCGCACGGTACGTGAACCCGCCTGCCAAGGCAACGGCATTGAGCACTGTCATACCGTTGACAAAGGGGTAACTACCTGGATTCTTAACTTCCCCCAATATGTAAAAAGGTCTGTAGGTTAATACTTCAACGCTGACCTTGGGATCAACAAGATACCCCTGGTTGAGTTTGTCTACTACGGCCTGTTCAAGTTCCCGCGCTGACAATCCCTTGGCGGCAATGGTTCCAATCAGGGGAAAGGCGACACTGCCGTTGCCGTCAACCTCAAAATCACCAGTCAGATCTTCCTCGCCAAATACCCGTACATGCACCCTGTCCCCAGAATCAAGCTTATATTGGGGTGCAGGCGGTGGTTCAGCACTGGCTGTTGCGATGACAACCCCAAAACTAACGAATAACGTGTATAAAAACCGTTTGATAAAATTTTTCATGCATTATATTTATATCAAAACTTGGCTTGCGTCAATATCATGTCCCGCTCGATTCAAGCGGCTGTGCGCATAGATAAGGCTGTTTCCGCCTGGGCAATCAATTCTGCCATAATTTCTGCCACTGGTTGTTCAGTCGTTACCATCCCCACACTTTGTCCGGCCATTAAAGAGCCATTGGTAACATCGCCATCCACGACAGCGCGGCGCAGCGCCCCTGCCCAGTAGTGCTCAATAGCGAGTTGTCCGGCCTTCAAATCCAGTTCGCCACTGTTCACACGAACAATCGTTTCTGCCTGAAAAGCCTGAAATCTGGCGACACCTTCATTATTGAGTGCACGCACGGGAATCACCGGAAAGCGCGGATCAATCTGTGCGCTGACCACCGCATCGCGTGCCTGCGCTTTAATAAACGCCTGTTTGAAATTGGGGTGCGCCTGGCACTCATGAGCGCAGACAAAGCGGGTGCCCAGTTGCACGCCTGCGGCACCCATTTCCAGGTAAGAGAGCATTACTTCGCCACGGCCAATCCCCCCGGCTACAAACACAGGGACTTCCCGCACATGCGGCAGAATTTCCTGTGCCAGCACGGAGGTAGTGACGGGGCCGATGTGGCCGCCGGCCTCATTACCTTCAATGATCAGGGCATCAATACCACTTTTGATCAGGCGCCTGGCGATTACGATGGCGGGCGCAAAGCCAACACACTTGGCACCACCCGCCTTGACCTGGGCAATCTGTTTACCGCTGGCTACACCCCCGGCCAGAATAATAAATTGAACATTTGCTTCAAGGCATACAGCAATCAATGCCTCAAGTTGCGGGTGCATCAAAATCAGATTGACGCCAAATGGTTTTTTGGTAAGCGCCTGGGTTTTTTGAATTTCTGTACGCAATAATTCAGGGGACATCGAGCCGCAGGCCAGCACACCAAACCCACCCGCATTGGAAATGGCTGCCACCAGGTTATGTTCGGAAACCCAGGTCATCGCACCCGCCAGTATGGCGTATTGTGTGCCTAAAAATTCCGCGCCGCGCCGCCACAGGGATGCAATGGCTGTCATGCTGCCGCATCCAGGCCGTAAGCCGTGTGCAGACTGCGCAAGGCAAGTTCGGTATAGGCGGCATCAATCAGTACACTGATTTTAATTTCTGAGGTGGAGATCACCCGGATATTGATGTTTTTCTCCGCCAGTGTCTGAAACATTTTCTGTGCCACCCCCACATGGCTGCGCATGCCGAGGCCAACAACGGAAACCTTGGCAACATCTTTATCTACATGCAGCCTGGCAAAAGCAAGATTATCGTGGGCAGCTTCCAGCAGTTGCTGGGTGCGTTCCGCATCGGCCTGGGTTACGGTAAAGGTCATGTCGGTCAGACCGCTGTCCACCGAAATATTCTGCACAATCATATCAACATTAATACCATGATCCGCCAGTGGGCTGAAAATCGCTGCTGATACACCCGGACGATCCGGGACACCAACAATGGTAAATTTCACCTCATCCCGACTGTAGGTAATGCCACTGACAACAGCCTGTTCCACGATTTCATCCTCATCAACAACAAAAGTTCCCGGTACATCCACGTCAAAACTGGAGCGTACCTGCAGACGCACCCGCTCTTTCAGTGCCAGTTCTACAGAACGGGTCTGCAGGACTTTAGCACCCAGTGATGCCATTTCCAGCATTTCTTCAAAAGAAATTTTCTCCAGCTTTCTGGCTTTGCTGACAATACGTGGGTCACAAGTATAAACACCGTCCACATCCGTATAAATATCGCACCGCTCTGCCTTGAGTGCCGCAGCAACGGCAACCGCCGCTGTGTCACTGCCACCGCGGCCGATGGTAGTCACACGGTTTTCGTTGGTAATCCCCTGGAACCCAGCGATGACAGCAACTTCACCGCGCTGGAATCCTTCTTGAAGGGCGGCAGCAGAGATATGCTGAATGCGGGCACGACCATACATGGTATCCGTGGTAATGGGAACCTGCCAGCCCTGCCAGGAACGCGCCTGCATGCCAAGATTCTGCAAAGCAATGGCGAGCAGGCCAATGGTGACCTGCTCGCCGGTTGATACCACGGTATCGTATTCGCGGGCGTCAGCCAAGGGGGAGAGTTCACGTACCCAGTCAACCAGTTTGTTGGTTGTGCCTGCCATGGCGGATACGACAACGGCCACCTGCCAGCCGGCCGCAACCTCACGCTTGACCAAGCTGGCGACATGCCGGATGCGATCCAGATCCGCCACCGACGTACCGCCAAATTTCATGACCAGAATTGCCATGAGTAATGTTCTCCAAAGCGTTACTAAAGCTGGGCATGCATAGCGATTTTACAACTTTCAGGCAAGGTATTCCGTGTGAATTTTCATAAAAAACACTGGCGCACTACAGAAAATCCCATTATGTCTGTCCGGGTCTGGTTGAACATATACAGTTGAGGTCATCATGTTAGATAAAGCAAAAGCCCTGGAAGCCGCCATGGGGCAGATTGAAAAAGTCTATGGCAAGGGCTCCGTCATGCGTCTTGGTCAGCGTGAGCACGCTGTTGATATTGATGCGATTTCCACAGGTTCCCTTGGCCTTGATCTGGCGCTGGGTATTGGTGGGCTGCCACGGGGGCGGATTATAGAGATTTATGGCCCAGAAAGCTCTGGTAAAACTACACTGACATTACAGGTTATTGCGGAAGCACAAAAGGCGGGTGGCACCTGCGCCTTTATTGATGCGGAGCATGCACTGGATCCATCTTATGCCCGCAAGCTGGGTGTGAAGATTGATGATCTGATTATCTCTCAGCCTGATACCGGTGAACAGGCGCTGGAAATTGCCGACACCCTGGTACGCTCCGGTGCCATCGACGTGCTGGTGGTGGACAGTGTGGCGGCGCTGGTGCCAAAAGCCGAACTGGAAGGCAACATGGGCGATTCCCACATGGGGCTGCAGGCGCGCCTGATGAGCCAGGCGTTGCGTAAGGTGACCGCTTCCATTTCCCGCACCCAGACCATGGTCATTTTCATTAACCAGATCCGGCAGAAAATTGGTGTGATGTTCGGCAATCCGGAAACAACCACGGGTGGTAATGCCTTGAAATTCTATGCCTCTGTCCGTCTTGATATTCGTCGCATTGGTGCGATTAAGGATAAAGAAGAGGTTATCGGCAACCAGACACGGGTCAAGATTGTCAAGAACAAGGTAGCACCGCCGTTCCGTCAGGTAGAGTTTGATATCATGTACGGTGCTGGTATTTCCAAGACCGGAGAGATTCTCGATCTGGCAGCAAAAGCCGAACTGGTGGAAAAATCCGGCGCATGGTATTCTTATAAAAATCAACGCATTGGTCAGGGGCGTGAGAATGCCAAGACATTCCTTGCGGAAAACCCAGCGATCGCCGATGAGCTTGAAAAGGCCTTGCGCGGCAATGCCGGTGTTGCCGACATGCTGCTGGTCAAAGAAGACGTCACTGACGATCAGGATGATCTGGCTGATATTGAGGCATGAGCGTCACGGCAGTCGCTCGGCAGGTTAGTCTTTCAGCATACTATGTCCTGATTATTCTGGCTATCCTGTCACCGTTACCGTTTGGCAGTGCCCGCGACTGGGCATGGCCTTTCCTGACTGCCGTAACAGCTGCATGTGCTGTTTTCTGGTTTGCCGCACACACAGTGCGCAACCGCGCCATCAGCCATCCACCGCTTTCCAGACTGTATCTGGCATCGGCATTGTATCTGCTGGCGATTGGCTGGGCGTATCTCCAGACGGTTACCTGGCTGCCCACCGGCTGGCAGCATCCGTTGTGGCAGATGCAGGCAGGGACAACAGGCGGCACTGTCAGTATTGATCCGGATTTAACCACAGCCGGTGTCTTGCGGTTTCTGGGCTATTTTCTAATTTTTGTTCTAACCGCCGCTTCCACAGCTAACAGCCAGCGGGCAAGACAAACCTTGCTGATTCTGGCGGTGGTGGGCGGGTTATATGCGTTGTACGGCCTGCTGATTTTTGCCGGGGGAAATCACAGCGTTGCCTGGATAGAGAAATGGGCATACCCTAACGATCTGACGGCAACGTTTATTAATCGAAACTCATTTGCTACATATGCGGGTCTCAGCCTGTTACTTTCTTTAAGCGGTCTTTTTGACATACTCCGTCAACAGACCTGGGGGCGTGGGGGGTGGCAGCGAAGGATTGAGCAAGGGTTGACGGTATGTCTTCAGGCAAAGCCCTTGATGCTGCTGGTGCTGTCAGTTGCCATTACGGTAGCATTGCTGCTCAGTAACTCCCGTGCCGGAATTGCCGCGACCTTTGCAGCCCTGCTGGTGATGCTGTTTTTCAGTCTGCGGCAAGCGCGACTGCCGCAATGGCTGCGCTGGGGATGCGTTATTCTGTTTATCGCCCTTGCCAGTGGTTTGATTGCCAACAGTACCTCGCAGGTAGGATTGCGTGTCCTGCAGACGAATCTGGACACGGAAGAACGCCTGCCAGTGTATCATTTAACGCTGCAGGCGATTGCGGATGCCCCATATACTGGCTATGGTCTCGGTACTTTTGATCCTGCCTTTGCCATGTACCGCGACCATACCGTTACTGGCTATTTTGACCGCGCACACAGTGATTATCTAGAATTGATGATGGATCTGGGGATCCCGGCAGCGTTGTCTTTATGGACAGCCATTGCTGTTTTGTTCGCGTATATCATGCAGGGTGTACGTGAACGCCAGCGTCTGAAACAATTC
>JANMDF010000020.1:0-3004 GCA_031376145.1 Alphaproteobacteria bacterium | reverse complement strand
TTATCAATAACCAGGTTTTTATTGCGGCGCATGTTTTAAGAGTTTGTTAGGTTTTGTGTGATCTAATGATGATGCAGGCTTAGCGTGTTGTGCCGCACGCGCCAAGGTATTTTATAATGTATATTCCAGGGGATTTAACGTGTCTGAACAGGTAGGTCAGAACAAATCTGCAAAACGTCGCGGGAATTATACGCAGCGCCTGCAGGCTTTTTTTGCTACACCTGAGCATACTGTCGATGTGGATAGCCTGTGTGATTTTCTGCAATATCGCCCCGGCACGAGAAAACAGGCTAGTACTGATACGCGTCCTGCGTCTGAACGCCTGCAGCATATCCTGTCTGGAATAAAATTCAAAAGACTGGATGATTATAATCATGTATCACATCAGGAAAATGATGATGTGCACAGCCTGGAACTACTAGATACCTTGATTGCCCAGAGTGATCAGCAGAATATGATTACATCAAGGTTTATGGCACTGTTAAACCCTGTGTCATCCTGACCAAACCTGCGCCAGCAGGCGCGTGGAAGGATTTTCTCAGTACGGATGGGGATTCTTCGACACAGCATAACCTAGCGGTTATGCTGCTCAGGATGACAGAAAGCCGACATTAAGCATTCAAACACCAGGCCAATACCGCTTTTTGCGCATGCAGGCGGTTTTCTGCCTCATCAAATACTACTGATTGTAATCCATCCAGCACTTCATCCGTCACTTCTTCACCGCGCACGGCAGGCAGGCAGTGCATAAATAAGGCATGGGGTTTGGATTTCGCCATTAAATCCTGCGTTACCTGATAGTTTTTCAGGCTTTTACGCCGGGCGTCCGGATCAGTACAACCCATGGAAATCCATGTATCTGTAACCACCAGATCCGCACCTTTAACAGCAACTTCAGCTTTTTCAAAATGATGTACATTTTCCGCCAGCAACGTATTGCGGTGGATTAATTCTGGTGGGCAACCAATATGCAGGCGAAAGCGAAACTTTTTCGCCGCATGTACCCAGGATTGGGTAACGTTATTGCAATCGCCTACCCAGGCAATAGTTTTACCGGAAATATCGCCGCGATGTTCTTCAAAAGTCATGATGTCCGCCAAAATCTGGCAGGGATGACTTTTGTCGCTCAGACCATTAATCACGGGGATGCTGCCATGCTCCGCCAAGGTTAGCAGTTTACTGTGACTGGTAGTGCGTAACATCACCATATCTACATAGCGTGACATTACTTTTGCAGTATCCTGGATGCTTTCACCACGTCCCAGTTGCATATCGTCATGATTGAGAATAAGGGCATGTCCCCCCAGTTGCCGCATGCCGACTTCAAAAGAAATGCGGGTGCGGGTTGAGGGCTTTTCAAAAATCATCGCCAGGTTTTTATGACGCAACAGCGGCTGCACTGGTTGTTTTTTCATGGCATGCGCCCGCACCAGAATGTCGCGCAAGTCTTCAGATTTAACATCTGCAATATCAATAAAGTGTCTAGGCAAGGCTATGCTCTTTCACAGAAACGGTGGTGGCATATTCTGTCAACAGGTGGATTGCCTGATCAACGTCGTGATGCGTGATAATGAGTGGGGGGATCAGGCGGATAACATTATCACCGGCAGGGATGACCAGCAGGCCTTTTTCCAGCAGGGCTTCGGCAACCGTTCGGTTATTGGCGGTGCATTTTAATGCCAGCAGCAAACCAGCGCCACGCGCGTCACTGAACACCTGTGGATAGGTTTTCAGCAATCTTAACAGTTGCTGCCAGAGATATCGGGCAACGGTATCGACCTGTTGCAGGAATCCAGGTTGTAAAATTTCGTGAAGCACCGTCTGACCAACAGCACTAGCCAGGGGATTGCCGCCAAACGTTGATCCATGCATCCCTTTGGTAAGGCCGGAAGCAGCCTTATGGGTTGCAAGGCAGGCACCCAGGGGAAATCCACCACCAATCCCCTTGGCACTGGCCAGAATATCGGGTGCAATCCCCGCCCATTCATAAGCAAACAATTTGCCGGTACGGCCAATGCCGGTTTGAATTTCATCAAGACACATCAGGATGCCATGCTGATCACAGAGTGATCGTACAGCTTGCAGATATTCCAACGTTGCAGGTATTGCACCGCCTTCACCCTGTACCGGTTCAATCAGTACTGCCGCAGTTGCTGGTGTTATGGCAGCTTTTAAGGCTTCAAGGTCATTATAGGCCACATGATCAAAACCAGGCAACCCAGGTTCAAAGCCACCCCGCCCCGTAGCTGCCATTGCCCCAAAAGTACGGCCATGAAAAGCATTGTGAAACGTAATGATCCGGTGCCGCTGAGGCTGTTGCTGTGCCGAGAAATAGGCGCGCACCATTTTAATGGTGCATTCTATGGCTTCTGTGCCGGAATTACAGAGAAAGACAACATCAGCAAAACTGTTATCGGTAATGGTTTTTGCCAGTTGCTCCTGATTGGTAATCTGATACCAGTTGGAACAGTGCCACAGTTTACTTCCCTGCTCTGTCAGTGCTTTAAGCAATGCAGGGTGACAATGCCCCAGAGCATTGACGGCGACACCACTACCGAAATCAAGGTATTTTCTGTTATTCTCGTCAAACAGATACACACCCTCACCACGCACAAAACGTACGGGAAACGGACTGAAGACGGGTAAAACGGCGGATTGCTGCATTATTGGTCTGCTTATAACAAGCAGCTAGGGATAATATACTACGGCGTATGCGTCAACGGACGAATAGCACTTTACAGGATTTACGCAGAACACCCACGTTTCCGTTTTCCCGGCGAACGCCGGGATCCAGAAATATTTTTTTGCTGGATTCCGGCGTTCGCCGGAAAGACGAATAGTGATGCAAATCAGATTGTTGCTTCGGCCTTGCTTCAATCCCCCGCCCAGATGCCATCAATATCATATTTTTCAAAAACCGGATCGCGGGTCATGAAGCTGAGCTGATCAATATACGACTGCGCCAGCAGTAGACGATCAATGGGATCATCATGATGGGGCGGCA
>JANMDF010000010.1:0-6507 GCA_031376145.1 Alphaproteobacteria bacterium | reverse complement strand
CAGCTGCTACGGCTGCTACCATACCCACCCGAAGTTGTGGACGCTCCTGCCGCGTTGCTGCTGCAATATCAACATCATCATAGCGTAACGTCTGTACCGTCATAAATACATCCCTTACGCAGGTACTGTACAGCATTGCTGCCACTATGGCTGTGCGATATATCACATCTGCAGATTTCACACTCTAAACCTGCACCAGGATGGACCCCAGCCTGCGCTGGGGATTCGCGAGGAGATGCTGCAACACCTGTCGAATCCCCAGCGCAAGCTGGGGTCCATCGTCCGACAGCGTAGAATCGTGGTGCAGTTTTAAAATGTGGTGTCTATACCACCTGCACATTGGCATCATCCTTGCATAGGGTATGGCATCTATGCAGACACAATCCGTCACCCCTGCTGTTCCCAATAAAGCCAACACCCCTGGTGGTGTGGCGGCTGGGCTGTTTGACGGCGGTATCGCCAGCAGCTTTGCAGCATTATTATTTGGCCAGGGCAGCACTGTTACGCCCACACAAACTGCCGCCGAAACGGCTGCCAGTCCCGCCCAGCAGTTCCTGCAGAATCTTGCACCCGCAACCGATACCGGTGTAACGCTGCTGCCCAGCCTGCAATCCCCAGCACCCGCTGCAGCACCGGTTGTCACATCCCTGCAGGCATTGCTGGATCAATTGCAGAACCCAGCTACACCCACAGCGGTATCAGGCAACACGGCAGAAATTGCCGTGGATCCCATTCTGCTGGACAGTGTGGGCATATCAACACTCAAAGGTGGTAGCAGTCTTGATATATTAACCACCACAGACGTGATTGCGCCAGCAACACAGGCAACTTCTGCAGACATCACCACGCCGCAAGCACCAGTACGCAATACCATGCAGCTGGCACAGGATATTGCTGACACGCTGGCAAAACTGCAAACCCTGCTGCCACAACAGACTCAAGCAAACACGCCCGCCATTAATGTTACGGATATTGCCCGCAACATAGAACGGCTTTCCCCTGAACAGCAGGCCACTGTGGCTGAACATATCAAGACACTGCAGGCCAGCCTGAAAGATCTTGATCCCACAACCCTGACACCGGAAGAACAGCAGGCCAGCCTGGCACTGGCTGCAAAAATCCAGAAATTCCTGACCCAGGATAATAGTCAGGATAACAATACTGATACTGCGGCAACCGATGCCACCCTTGCCCTGCAACAGGCACCCGTACAAGCCGTTGCCGCAACCCCGCCAGCAGTCACCGCCGCACAGACATTCACCACGGCCTTTACGGAAGAAGAACAGGACACCTATCAACGCCTGTCTAAGGATAACAGCATTACACCACGCGCAACAGAGGCGCCGGAAGCAGACACGTCTGGACGCCTGGCGAGTGATCGTCTTGATGCCAACCACAAAGCACAGCAGGCAGTACCTGCTGAAAAACCAACTGCGCCGGTAAAAGCGGAACCCGTGCGGGAGACTGCCATTCCACAAAAGCCTGCACCTGATACGAATGATTCCGCGCAAGGGGTAACAACCGCCAGCAGCACAAGCCCAGTCAGCAATAGCCAGCGGCCAGAGATTGCCGCGTACCATGGTCACACTGCCCCTGCACATCCTGTGGCAGAGCAAATCGCCCTGCACATGCGCAAAGCCGTCAACGATGACGTTAGTCGCATTAAAATTACCATGCAGCCTGCCAGCCTGGGCAGTGTCGAAATCAGCCTGGAAGTGGGCAAAGATGGCCAGGTGAAAGCCGTGCTGGCCGCCGATAAACACGAAACATACGAATGGTTGATGCGGGATGCCAGACATTTGGAACGCATCTTGCAAGACAGTGGTTTGAAGACCGACAGCGCCAGCCTCAGCTTTCAATTCAAGGGGGATGAACAGCGCGGCCAAGGTTTTCATCAAGGATCACAGCAACAGGGATTCAACGGATTCATGCAGCAGGGACATCAACAGCCACCCACGCCCGCCGCTGGTGATCAACACCTGCATGCTACCATCAATCTTTACAGCGATACCCCTACTGTTGGCCAAATGGCCAGCCGTGGCCTTGATCTGAGCGTATAGGAGTTATTTTATGACAACTGTCACCAATACGAATAGTGCTGCTACCGCAACCGCAGCAGAACAGTCGCGCACCCGCCTCAGCGGTAACTTTGATACGTTTTTGAAGCTGTTAACCCAGCAGCTGCAGCATCAGGATCCGCTGGAGCCCATGGATACCAACGAATTTACACAGCAACTGGTACAGTACGCCAACGTTGAACAGTCGATTGCCGCCAACAGCAATCTGGAAAAACTGGTGAAGGCGCAGGGTACGAACGTGGCTACCGGTGCACTCGGATATCTGGGTAAAACGGTGGATGCCGAAGGCGACAAGCTGAAACTGGTTGATGGCCAGACCGCCTTTCAATTCCTGGCCGATAAGAATTATGAGAAAGTCACGGCAACCGTTTACGACAGTAAAAATAAGGCTGTGCGTGTTGTTGAAGTACCGAAAGATAAGGGCGTGCATCAGCTGGTCTGGAATGGCCGTGATGATGCCGGAAATAAACTGCCGGACGGTGATTACCGCGTGCGGGTTGATGCCAGCAGCACCGACGGTACCAGTAAAATGCTCAGCACCCTGATCAGCGGTAAAGTGGAAAGTGTCGGTACCGATAACGGTGAAATCATGCTGACCGTCAATGGTCTGCCGATTGCCGCCAGTACGGTGATTGCCGTGCATGAGCCGGACAGAGCATCATAAGAATCAGGGCATCATAAAAATTTTTAACTACTTTATTTATTAATCCAGGGAGAGTTCCATGAGTGTATTAGGGTCATTATTTGCCGGTGTATCCGGCTTGAACGCACAGGCACAGCGTATGGCCACCATTTCCGAAAACATCGCCAACGTGAACACCGGTGGTTACAAACGTATTGATACCAAATTTTCCACATTCGTCACAGAATCTACCAGCACACGCCACTCTCCAGGGGGTGTTACATCCCGTCCTGTACACAATATTGATGCGCAGGGTCTGTTGCAGGCCACACTGAATGAAACAGACATTGCTATTTCTGGTCAGGGCTTCTTTGTTGTCAACGATACCGCCGTACCATCAGTTGGTGATGAATATCTCTACACCCGCGCCGGTTCTTTTACACCAAACGCCGATGGATTTCTGGTGAATACAGCAGGGTATTATCTGCAGGGCTGGCCGCTGGATGCTACGGGTAACCTGCCAACAGACAACGGCTCTCTGATCAGTCTGGAAACAGTCAACGTATCCCAGACCACGGGGCAGCCAAGCCCAACCACCCGTATTAACCTGGGTCTGAACCTGCCAGCCAACTCGGCGAAAAACGTGCTGGCCGATGGTACGGTGCCGGAAGCCGTACGCACCAGTGATATGGTAATTTTTGACTCCCTGGGTATCTCGCAGACCATTCGTATTACCTGGTCACATACCGCCAATAACACCTGGCATTTAACAGTAAATCCAGGCGCAACAGGTGCCGTTAATGATGTTCTCGATAACACCGGCGCTACCTTAACCAGCGTTAACACTTTTGCCAACGATCTATCCAGTCCGGATCCGGCAGCAGTCAATGATAAATATCTGTTAGTCACCTTTAACAGCGATGGTACCCTGGATGACATTGTTGATCCAACGTCTGGTAACTCCGTTATCAGTAACAGCGACGGCACGGTCAAGATTGATTTCGATTTCTCAGCTTCCGGTTCCAATGCCAATCAGGAAATCAGTTTCAATTTTGGCAATAAAAATTCTGCCGATGGTCTAGCACAGTACGATGCCGACTTTTTTACCTCATTCATCAATCAGAATGGTGTACGCTTTGGTTCCTTTACCGGTGTAAATATCAGTGAAGCTGGTCAAGTCACCGCCATTTTTGATAATGGCCAGACACAACCGCTGTATCAGATTCCACTGGTAACCTTTGCCAACCCCAATGGTCTGGATCCAAGAACCGGTAATGCCTATGCGCAGAGCCAGCGTGCCGGGGAATTTATTCTGCGCGAAGCAGGCCAAGCCGGTACCGGTAAAGTTATTGCCTCATCCCTGGAACAATCCACCGTCGATATCGCCGAGGAGTTTTCCAACATGATTATTACCCAGCGCGCCTATTCCGCCAACACCAAGATCATCAGCACCGCCAACGAAATGCTTGATGAACTGCTGCGTGTCACCGGTTAAACAGTTACCTCACTCCTCAATAGGCTCTACTCCACGTGGGTAGAGCCTTTTTTTTACTGCAGACATACGCCATCTCTACATCTTGCAAAAATCCTTCCTGTCATCAGCAGATTTGTGTTAGACTCCAGCCATGCAAGCCTCTTCTCCTTCTGAAGCACCCGGTTTTATTGCCAACCCCATTGATTGTCTGGAAGATATCTTTTCACAGCACCAATGGTCGTTTGAGCGCCTTAGTGAAGACGCCCTGCTGGCGATTGCCAGATCCACGGTGCATGAATACCGTCTGCGGTTTCAATGGCAGGAGTCTGGCCAGGCACTGCTTTTTTTCTGTTATCTGGATTTTCAGCTTGATGAACAGCATCAAGCCCGCTTGCTGCCCCTGCTGGCTTCTATCAATGACACACTGGCGGTGGGGTATTTTTCCTATGATATGGAAAACCATCTGCTGGCCTACCGCCATACCATGCTGATGGACAGCAAGCCTGCCGAAGATCTGCGTATGAATCTGGAACGTATGCTGGGCATAGGTTTGTCAACGTCTGAGCGGTATTATACCAGTTTTGACCTGATCCGCACCTCCACACTGCCCTTACAGCAGCTACTGGGGGTTGCCAGTTTTGACACTGTTGGCAATGCCTGACCGATGACATCGCTGTTATTAGTCGGAGCAGGAAAAATGGGGGGTGCGCTGCTGCATGGCTGGCGCACCCATGCCGCATCCCTTGGACTGTCAAGACTCACGGTAGTGGATCCGGTGGCGGTGGCTGATTATGCCGATCTGCGCGATGTGCCTGCGAGTATACGCCCTGATATTATCATTCTTGCTATGAAACCACAGCAGTTCAACCAGACCCTGCCCGCCTGCCGGCATCTGCTGTTGCCGGGCACGCTGGTTATTTCCATTGCTGCCGGTATCAGTGTTACTGCAATTGCAGACCTGCTGCACCACCACGGGGCTGTTGTACGCGCCATGCCGAATACCCCGGCATTGGTTGGCTATGGGGCAACAGCATATTATGCCAACCAGCATGTAACGGCGGCACAAGCTGCTGTGACAGCAGCACTGTATGACTGTGTGGGGAAAAGTTTTCGCCTTAATAGCGAAGAGCAGCTGGATGCGGTGACGGCATTGTCTGGTTCCGGGCCTGCCTATGTATTTCTGCTGATGGAAGCCATGCAGGCGGCCGGTGAAGAACTGGGGCTTTCTGCCGATCTTGCAGCCGCACTGACCCGTCAAACGTTACTGGGGGCAGCGCAACTGGCGGCCATGGACAGTACAGCACCAGCAGCATTGCGCCACAATGTCACAAGCCCCAATGGGACAACAGCTGCTGCACTGGATATTCTGCAACACAACCATGCGTTCAATGTACTGATTAATAAAGCCATGCAGGCAGCGGCACAACGTAGTGTTGCACTGGCGGTCACATCCGAGGCGCTGTAATTTTATTATTGTGCACTGCACAATAATGGTTGACCTGTACCCAAAGACATATTATTACTCTGTTCCGGAATAATTATAGGCAGGAGTCTTCCCCATGGCAGCGAATAACAACAAAAATTTCACCAATCCCTTTGAAAAATTATTCACCGGTCTTGGTAACTTCCCAACAGACAGCTGGAATCGCAATATTGCAGCATTAAACGCCGCCAATAAAATATTTTTTGAGTATTTCCAGACTGTCAGCAAACGCAACCAGCAAATTGCACAGGAAGCATTTGAGGACTATACAAATGCCTGGCGCGACCTGTTAACCAACAAAAGCCCGGAACTGCATGTGTCAAAACACGTTGATCTGGCTAAACAGGCTTTTGAAAAAAGCGTTGCCAACTGTGGTGAGCTGGGCGAGATCTTGAATAAATCCAACCGTGAAGCGATGGAAATTCTGACCCGTCGTACAGCAGAAATTCTGGATGAAACCAAAGAGCAGTTGAAAAACTTGAAAAAAGCGGCGTAACAGGAGCTGCAAAAAAAACCGCGCAGGCGATATGCGCGGTTTTTTTTTTATAGCCGGTTGATCAGGGCATTTTAAAAGTCTGGATTGCCACGCCCCGCCTGGCAGGCTATGCCTGCTGAAGGCATGGCTTGCAATGACATGCTCATCCGTCATTGCGAGGCGTAAGCCGAAGCAATCCAGCCAAGAAACAACTTTTAAATCGCCCTGCCGGTTGATGAATTAACTGGACACTCTCCACAACACCGCGTCATTCCGGACTTGTTCCGGAATCCATTATTTCGCAAATGGATGCCGGAATAAATCCGGCATGACGTACGCTATGTTGATAGTGCAGATAATATTGCAACCAGCTAT
>JANMDF010000289.1:0-8081 GCA_031376145.1 Alphaproteobacteria bacterium | reverse complement strand
CCCGCATGCGCCGTCAGGCCTTCCTCTTCTGCCAAGGTGATGACAGATACACCAAGCGTCTGCAAATTTTCGACAGAAAAACCCAGAAACGTGGTACGCTTTAAAAAGTCATAGACACTGAGGCCACTGCTGAAACGTGCCGTCTGCACCGTAGGCAGCACATGGTTTGGCCCCGCCAGATAATCGCCCACTGCTTCCGGCGTATATCGTCCCAGAAAGATACTACCGGCATGCCGCACGGCCTTAAACAGCGCCTCATGATCATCCACGGCTAATAATAAATGTTCAGCCGCAATCACATCAATATACGGCACTGCCTCCTGAAAATTCTTTACCAGCAGGATTATACCGTTATCCCGCCAGCTTTGTTCGGCAATCTGACGGCGCGGTAGAGTTTTCAGGCATTCCTGTACGGCTGCAACCACGCGTTCCGCAAACGCCGCGTCATCCGTAATCAGAATAGACTGCGCATCCGTATCATGCTCGGCTTGTGACAATAAATCCCAGGCAATCCATTCAGGATCATTCTTGTTGTCCGCCACCACCAGAATTTCTGAAGGGCCTGCAATACTGTCAATCCCCACCTGGCCGAACACCTGGCGTTTGGCTTCGGCAACATAGGCATTACCGGGACCTACAATTTTATCGACTGCTGTTATGCTCTTAGTACCATAGGCCAATGCCGCAATGGCTTGTGCCCCACCAATACCGTAAATCTCATCCACTCCAGCAATCTGGGCAGCGGCCAGAACGGACGGCATAACCTTGCCATCCGGCATGGGCACCACCATGGCAATGCGCTGCACACCCGCGACTTTGGCGGGAATGGCATTCATCAGCACGGAACTTGGATAGCTGGCAAGCCCGCCGGGGACATACAGGCCAACGCTGTCAATCGCTGTCCAGCGCATCCCCAGACGCACGCCTGCATCGTCTTTATAATCCAGCGCAGGTGCCAGCTGTCGGCTGTGAAAATCACGGATACGCCTTGCTGCCAGTGCCAATGCATCCCTGACCGCAGGTTTGCATTGTGCCGCCTGCTGTTCAATAAATGTCTGACTCAGGCGCAATGATGCGGGTGTATGCCGATCAAAGCGTTGAGTGTATTCTGTTAAGGCTACATCACCGCGCTGCTGCACACCTTCGATAATCGCACGTACGGTGGGATATAAATCCGTGTTGCTCTGGCGACGTCTGGCCAACGCGGTTTTTAACGTAGACAGACAGTTGGGGGATGTCGCGTCAAGAGTGATCATGCCAAGGCAGCTTCAATAGTATCTATATACGACTTTAACACGCTACTGTTGGTTTTCAAAGCCGTACGGTTGACAATCAGCTTGCTGGTGACATTGAGCAGCATTTCCACTTCTACAAGGCCGTTGGCTTTGAGGGTGGCGCCACTGGACACCAGATCAACAATACGACGGCACAAGCCCAGACTGGGTGCCAGTTCCATGGCACCATTAAGTTTAATACATTCGGCCTGCACGCCCTTGGCCGCAAAATAGCGTTTGGTGAGACTGGGATATTTGGTCGCAATCCGCACGTGACTCCACTGTTGTGGTTGGTCAACAGCTTCCAGATCGCGGGTTTCTGCTACCGACAGACGACAATGGCCAATACCCAGATCCAGCGGTGCATAGACTTCCGGATGATCAAATTCCTGAATGACATCATCACCAGCCACCCCCAGATGTGCCGCCCCAAAGGCAACAAAGGTCACCACGTCAAAGCTGCGCACCACGATAATATCCAGGTCAGGCTGGTTGGTGGTAAAACGCAGTTTACGGGTGGCGGGATTATCAAATTCTTCTTCAGGTATAATATTTGCTTTACGCATTATTACGCTGAATTCTTTTAATATTCTTCCTTTTGGCAGGGCGATGATCAAGGGAGGACTCATGCGGCCACCTCTTCTTCAGCTTGACGAACAACATCAGCACCACAGGCACTGAGCTTCGCTTCCAGGTTTTCATATCCACGATCCAGGTGGTAAATGCGGTGGATGGTGCTTTCTCCTTGCGCCGCCAGTGCCGCCAGAATCAGGCCGGACGATGCCCGCAGATCGGTTGCCATTACCGGCGCACCCTTCAAAACCGGCACGCCTCGCACCAGCGCAGATGATTTATGGACAGTCACATGCGCCCCCATGCGCATCAGTTCCGGCACATGCATAAAGCGGTTCTCAAAAATCGTCTCGGTAATCATGGAGGCACCACGTGCCAGACACATCAAGGTCATGAACTGTGCCTGTAAGTCTGTGGGAAAGCCAGGATATGGCTCGGTCATGGCATCACACCCCGTTAATGCCTGCATATCGCCTTTTACCTGGATACTGTCAGCGGTGGTGGTGACAACAACCCCCGCCTCACGCAATTTATCGATAAACAGGCTCAAATGGCCAGGTTCCGCCTGGGTCAGGTTGACATCGCCACCGGTCATGGCCGCCGCTATCATATAGGTACCGGTTTCGATACGGTCCGGCAAGACGCGGTACGTCGCTCCATGCAATACCGATACGCCGGTAATCACCAGCGTATCTGTACCAATGCCTTCAATTTTTGCACCCATGGCACACAACAGGTTGGCCAGATCCTGGACTTCTGGTTCCTTGGCAGCATTCGTCAGCGTTGTAGTGCCACGCGCAATGCTGGCGGCCATCAACAGGTTTTCCGTTGCCCCCACCGACACAAACGGCATATGGAACTGTCCGCCTTGCAACCCTTTCGGAGCATGTGCATGGATATAGCCATCCTCCAGCGTAATCACTGCTCCCATGGCCTCCAGGCCTTTCAGATGCAGATCCACGGGGCGCGTACCAATGGCACATCCCCCGGGTAGCGAGACTTTAGCTTCGCCACAGCGCGCCAGCAGCGGGCCCAGCACCAGGACGGACGCCCGCATTTTGCGCACCAGCTCATAGGGAGCGGTGGTGGAAGTAATGGCGGGTGCGTGCAACGTCCAACTCTGGCTGTCGTTTTGTGTGGCCGTACAGCCATGCTGACGCAACAGCCCCGTGAGTGTGCGAATATCAGCTAGCATCGGCACATTATTGAGAATCAATGGTGCATCGGTCAGTAGCGCAGCCGTCATCAACGGCAAGGCAGCGTTCTTCGCGCCGCTGATGGGAATAGTACCGCGCAGCACATTGCCGCCGCGAATAATCAGTTTATCCATGAATCTTACTTTACAATTGACAGCGTATGACTCGCACACCAACGGGGTTTTCGTCAAATGTTACCTTGCAGTTTTACCAGAATTCGTCTAATCTGTTTTTTAATAATGGATTGGACGAAACCATGTTAACCATTCAGCGCACTCTTGCACACAGCATCAAGGAAGCCAGTAACAGTTTCAAGGTGCTCATGCTCACCGGCCCAAGACAGGTTGGCAAAACGACATTGCTGCAATCCATGCAGCAGGAAGTCCGCTCTTATATTACTCTGGACGATCTGGGTATACGCCTGGCGGCACAACAAGACCCGGCAGGGTTTATCAATCGCTTGCGCCTACCGGTTCTGATTGATGAAATACAGTATGTGCCGGATCTGTTTTCGTACATTAAGATGGTCGTTGATAGAGAAAAAAAGCCTGGCCTGTTCTGGCTGACAGGTTCTCAGCAGTTTGAAATGATGAAGAATATTACGGAATCTCTGGCCGGACGCGTTGCCATTCTCAATCTGCAGGGGATTTCACTGGCCGAAGAACAGGGACGTGCCGCCAGTCCCCCGTTTCTACCCACACCGGCACTGCTGCAATCGCGCATGGATACCAATGCATTACGTCTAAAAACAACTGGAGATACAACCGATAATCTCATCTGGCACATCATCTGGCGCGGCGGATATCCCGATGTTGTGACGCAAAACGGCAAAAATTGGGAACGCTTTTACAGTTCGTATATCTCCACATATATTCAACGCGATGTGCGTGCATATCTGAATATCAATGACACAGCAGCTTTTCACAAATTTATGCAGATTGCCGCAGCCCGTACCGGACAGTTGATCAATTATGCGGACATGGCACGAGATGTGGGGATAAGCGAGTCTACTGCCAGGGCATGGCTGCATACCCTGCAGGCTTCCGGTATCGTGATGCTGCTGCAGCCGTACTTTAATAACCTTAACAAGCGACTGATAAAAACCCCAAAGCTGTATTTTATGGACACAGGATTATGCGCATATCTGACAGGCTGGCTGAATGCCGATGTACTGGAACGTGGTGCCATGTCGGGTGCGATGCTGGAAACATGGGTAGTATCGGAAATTACGAAATCCTATTTGCACCATGGCCGCATACCACGCCTTTATTTTTATCGAGATAAGGACAAACGGGAAATTGATCTGCTGATTGAAGAAAATGGCATGCTGCATCCCATAGAGATCAAAAAAACCGCATCTATCCACACAATGTCCTTCAGGGGATTCGGTGTACTTAACGGGCTTAACCTGCCTGTCGGGCATGGAGCCGTATTGTGTTTTACCAACACACTGTTACCCCTTGCAAAGAATGTGGATGCGGTGCCAGTGTGGTATTTGTGATGCTGAGTATCAATGCTGCAGCATTGCCATTTTCTGCTGCATGGCGGCCTGCAGCTCCGGCATGGAATCGGGAATCATGCCCACCACGGCGACACAACCGCCGGTTTTGGGGGTGGGTGAATTCCACATATATTGCCCGCTTTCCGGCATTGTATATGGGGAAAGCGGCGTGAAGAAGGTATATCCAGGCATACCCGCCAAGACTTCTGAGAGCGGTACTTTATAATCCCCGCCTGAACCACCATCCTTCAGACCACCGCCCTGGGTTGCCTGCAAGGCATCGCGCAGACGATTCAAGGATTGCGTGCGTTGTTCCCAGGTGGCAATGGCCTGCTCCGCACCAACCGTGGCCATACTCCCCACAACGGTATTCAGGGCAATACTGTTAATCCATTGCTGCAACAGCGGTACGATCGTGTCATTACTGCCATGTTCCTGGTAACGGGTGCGCAGTCCGGATTCCAGTGCCTGCTGTTCCAGCTGCATGACAACATCATCACCACGCAAAGCAGCGTCAGCAATGACATACATGTGCCAGTTGATAAGGCCGGTCAGGTAATCCTGGTCTTCCGGCAGGCATTCCATACCGGCAATATAGGGCATCTCCAAATCATGCATCTGGTTGTAAATATCTGGTAACTGATCTGGTGGAAAATGATCGTGGGCAAAACTGGATGTGGCCAGATAGGCGGTGTCTGCATCAGGAGTTAATCCCCGCAAATACGACAGTGTATCAGTTTGATACACCTGCAACCTGCCATTGGCAACATACGGTGCGAGTTCCTGACAGAGGGTGGCACAATACACGGCACTGGGTTCTACGGCGTGTACCGTAAACGGACTATTTTCCAGTATCATTCTGGTAATCGGCGCATTATCCGCACACCCCAGATCCACCAGAACGGTGTTTTGTGTCGCGGGCATGATGCGCTCACGATCCCCTGTAATCAATCCAGAGAGGAACATGATCTGTCCCAACATGTCCGTATAATGTGCATGACGGTATTCGGCTGCGCGATATTGCGCACCAATAAATTCATGCATGGGGGTGGTCATGGGATCATCCTGCGTTGAAAAACAAGATGACTGTAGCATAGTTCTGAGGTGTCGCCTGTGATGGATGTCACATCTTGAAGGGATTATGCACTGGCCTTTACCCCCAGCGTCTCCTGTAATTCCCCGCTGGCGAACATTTCTTTGACGATATCACAACCGCCGATGAATTCGCCGCGCACATACAGTTGCGGGATCGTTGGCCAGTTGCTGTAGTCTTTAATGCCCTGACGGATGCTGTCATCGTCCATGACGTTGACATCATGGTAATCAACGTTCAGATGCTCCAGAATTTTCGCAACCGTCGCCGAAAACCCGCACATGGGGAAATCGGCTGTGCCTTTCATGAACAGCACAACGTCATTGGTTTTGATAAGAGTATCGATGGTGGTGTGGGCGTTGGTCATGGGCAGATCCTGTAAAGTTAGGCGGCTTTCTTGCCGGTTTTTTTGCCAAACTGCAAGACTTCCGCTGCCAGGGCGTTGATTTCTTCACAAGCCTGACTTTTGGGGCTGTATTCACCGATACCGCGCCCAACCAGCAGGCTGCTGGCCAGCAACACGCGGTTGCCCAGCGTGGTATTGGCAATACTGGCATCATAGGCTTTAAGCCCCTGCACAATTTCTTCCGTTAAGGTCGTGCGCGGCGGCACGCGGTTCAACACCAGTAGCAAGGGCACGCGCTCTTCTGCCGCCAGGCGTACTGTCGGCTCCGTCGCCCACATGTCCACCGGACTGGGCTGCACCGGAATAATGGCAAGACTGGCGGAACGAATGGCGATCTTGGCCTCTGTCTGGGTATGCGGCGGACTGTCGATCACCACAATATCGTGATCCTGTGCCAGGCGGGAGACTTCATTGCTGACCCGCCAGCCAGTCACGGTGCGCACTTCTGGAAACTTGGCCGTCTGGCCAAAATTTTCAATGCGGGTGTTGTACCATTTGGTAAGGCTGCCCTGCGGGTCAATATCCAGCATAATGACGGATTTACCCTGCAAACTCCAGGCAATAGCCAGATGAATCGCCAGTGTGGTTTTGCCTGCCCCACCCTTTTGTTGGGCAATGGTAATGACTTGTGCGCTCATAAAACCCCCGTTAACTGTACACAACCTGCCATGCAGGCCATTGGCTGTAAAGGGGTTTTTGTCTTCCCGAAACTAACGCAAAGCTTGGTGTGAACTGTAAGCGTGGTGCAGGTGAGAGGCGAAGACTAGAACCGAACCCATGCGGATAGGGTTGGTGTGGCGACTACCCGCATATCATGCCCACTTCAACCCCTAACCCCTGCCCTGGGTAGGGGGGATGAATCTCTGTGGGTTCAGGACATGACGACCGCCCCTTAGCTTTTATTTTTATGCGTGCAATTCAGAGAAATGAAAGGGGAGCGACTTGGCACCAATTATATATACCGCAAAAACCATTTTTTCAGTCGCTTGAGGAGGTTTTCCTGTATTGAATTATCGATAGCGGCGTAATGGTTGCGGTCTTCAGAATCTATTTTCAGATCAGCGACATAGACAAAGTCTTCCGGTCTGGCGAGATCAGGGCTGGTGGCAATCCCAAAGGGACGCAGGTTGGCACGGGGGGTGCGTGACTCATCAATGGGTTTCATCATCGTGGTGCCCTCAATCCCTTGCGTGGTGCCAATGGCGGCAAAGGAGCGGATGGCGGCATCGTTACCGCTGAGGACACCGCCACTGATGCTGAAGCTGCCGTTTTGATAGGTATAGCTATAGTTAGGATTGCTGAGGCCGTTCATGGTATAGGCATACTGGCCAATGCTGGTTGTGTTGCTGAAGGGCACGCTATAAGACGCCGTGCCCAAGGCATCATCGTTCACGACAGTGCCGATGAGAATACTATAGCTGTAATCCGTCGGGTTGTTGGAACCGAACAGGCGCGTGACGGCATCGGGGCGCAGGGTGAGGGCACGGGAGTTGATGGTAAGCGTGCCGCTGGCGGTGCTGATAGCATAATTTTGCGCGGTGCCGCCGCCTGGAGCAATCGCATAATTGCCCACGTTGCTGTATTGCGTGGCGGATGTAGAGAATGTAAGTCCACTCACAACACTGCTGGTGTCACTGCCCAATAATCCTGTGTAGGTGGCAGTGAAGGTGGGGTTGAGGTCGCCGTAAGTTTTGCTGGTGCTGTTGGCGGCAATCGTCAAGGCGGCTTTGTTGATAGTGAGGGTGCCGCTGGCGGTGCTGAACTGATAACCGAGAGTGGAGGCAAGGCTGCCACTATTACCCGTGATGGTGCGGCTCCCCGCATTTATCATGTCGGTGCTGCTGACAGAGCCTGCACCTGTAAGATTACTGATGCTGTCGCCATCGACAAAGCCGCTTAAGCTATACGCACTGCTGTTAAATAACGAGGCATCGCCCTTGTAGGTATAGGTTTGATTGCTGGCGGTGAGGGTGAGGGTGGGGGCATTAGACCCATACAGGAACCAATTGCCTGCTAATCCTGTCGTGGTATCGCCATA
>JANMDF010000241.1:0-1795 GCA_031376145.1 Alphaproteobacteria bacterium | reverse complement strand
ATTTTCAAAAGCTTCTCTTGTTCGATCATATCAAAGTGAGGCAGCTTTTTCACCAGTTTCCAATGAGGCCAGCCATCTTTATCTTGGCCCTCTAGTTCGTAATAGCCAGCCAAACTCAATACTTTACAGATTGCAATGTGCATTAGATCTTGTTTCTCTTCTTTTTCAAACCGCTTTGCACCTTGTCCTAACTCTTGTACTCCCACTAAAAAGAGCACTTCATTTAGGTCTTTTGGCTTTTTGTGGATGGATTTTTCAATCTCAACAAGCAGGCTGTTCCATTGGCGTTCTAAATCTAAATCTCGCTTAAACATGCTCTTACTTACAATTTAGTTCATCCCAATACTCAAAGGCCCTTCGTAGGTGAGGCACCACAATCGTTCCGCCAACGAGGGTGGCTACGCCCATCGCCTCATGAACTTCAGCTGTCGTAAAGCCTACCTCTTTGCATTTTCCCAAATGGTACTTTACACAGTCATCACAGCGCAACACAAGCGAACAAGTAAGTCCAATTAGCTCTTTCGATTTTACATCTAACGCCCCCGCCTGGTAGGCATTGGTGTCCAGGTTGAAAATACGTTTGATGATCAAATTGTCTGCAGCCATGATTTTTTCATTCATCTGGCTACGGTACTTATTGAATTGTTCGACAAGACTCATAAATCAATAATAGTTTCCTGTAAAAGTACTCTACTTATCGTTGTGGGACAATAATTCAACCTCGTGTCTAATTCAAATTCGCGTAAGACGAAATAATCAAAAAATTCACAAATTGACTGAATTACCGAATTTTTTGTAGTTTCACTTTTCAATATCATGCATATGAAATTCACGTATTCTCTGATTGGCGGATTTGTTATTTGGTGCATCATTGCCTCGCAATGGTATCTATTTAGTGTTAAAGGTCTCTTATCGGACCCTTCTCATTTCAAACCACACGAAACCACCATGGCAATTATTGAAATCCTGGTAATGTTATTGGTTGCCGTATTGTTAGGGTTTGGCATAGCTTGGTATTTGAGACAAGGGTCAATTGATAAAAATCAGAGTGATTTAACAACCTTGCTTGAGGAACGGAAGGATTTATTGGCATTAAGTCTAGCTAGCAAAGAGCAAGCGAATAGAGCAGAACAAAAATTGACGAGGGCACAGCAGACATTTAAATCCGATTTCCAAACGATCGAACAGGAAAAGGAAAGAATAAGAGCAGAACAAGAGCCTTTACATAGTGAACTAATTCACCAGAAGGAGGAGTTGCAAATACTTCGTCCCAAAGCACAGCTTGCAGAGATTGAACTAGGCCGAATAACCTTTCAACTCAAACAATTGGAAAACCAGCTCGCAGAGTCAAAAGCGGCAAATCAAAAATTGATGTCTGAATCGGAAGAATCAAAATCGGCCAAAGCACACAGCAGAAAGGATCCTGTTTTTTCTAATGGTAACGTGGGTCCGCATAGGGGATTTTCTGTTGGTTCGGAAAAGCAGAAAGATGACCTCCAGATGATTTCAGGCATTGGTCCAGTTATCGAAACAAAATTGAATGCAGTAGGCATCTACACTTTCCGGCAAATAAGTGAATTTACGCCCGAGGCTATTGATTATGTAACCTCAGCCATAAAATTTTTCCCAAATCGAATAGGTAGAGATAATTGGATTGGCCAAGCGGCTGCGCTTGCGAGGCACCGGAAATAGTTCAACCAGTCCAAAATAGAATTCTTCTTTCAAGTGAGTAACATATCCCTGCGCTTGGACTATTCAAGCCAAAACTTAATACTTTATCAAATTTCCAATTAAC
>JANMDF010000214.1:0-3279 GCA_031376145.1 Alphaproteobacteria bacterium | reverse complement strand
TGTCAACACGCGCCCAAAAACTCATTTTGGAATGGGCAGCCCTGCATCAACAGGCTTTGCGTGACAACTGGCAGATCTTGCAGCGTGGCGGTAAATTTGTTAAAATTCCACCATTGGAGTAGGCAGATGTATTACGATGTTGCCCAACTTTTCAGCCGTCCACCGCATACCCTGGAGGTACGCTTCAGGGATGGACTAACTGGCCAGGTCATTCTTTCCGAACGTGCCTTGAACGGCGAAGTCTTTCAACCACTGCGCGATCCCGCCTTCTTCAACCAGGCTTACATTCACAACGGCGCCGTCACCTGGCCGAACGGTGCTGATCTGGCGCCGGATGCCATGTATGAAGAGATCAAGAAACACGGCGTATGGCATATAAAATGACTGCTACCACCCCCATGATGCACGACGCCCGCATTGTCTGCGAGCAGGCGATGGTGGAGTATGCCAAGTTTCTGATGAACGTCTGCTATCTGCTCAATGTCGGAGCGATTGCCGGTGTTTTGACGTTCATGCAGAATGCTGATGACAACTCCATCATGTATACACAGGCAAAGACTCTGGCCGGGCATCTGCATTATATACTGGGATTTTATCTGGCGGGGATTCTGGCGGCTGTCGTGGCCTCGGCAACGGCGTATCACTCTCGCCTTTTATACTTGCGCTACTGGAACAGCCTGACCCTGAACAAGCCGCCACTCCCCAAAAATATCAGTAGCGATACCTGGTATGCGCGGGCAGCCTCTGCCAGGGGGGTGTTTTTCTGGCTGTGCGTCTTGAGTCTTACCTGTTTTACACTAGGTAGTGGGTGTACAGCGGTTATTTTCTTTGTATAGTGCCGATACCCCAGTCTATCAGCGGAAATTAACAGCCCTGACCAATTCCTGATGACACCCACCGCATCGCACGCTATGGTGCCGGGCTATGCTCAGTAAAGCCGAACGCCTGCTTGCTTTTCGTTTTCTCCGTCCGCAGAAGGGGGAGGGGTTTTTGTCGGTCATTGCCGGCTTTTCCCTGGTGGGCATTGCGTTGGGCGTGGCGACGCTGATCATAGTCATGTCGGTGATGAATGGCTTTCGTGAAGAACTGATGAGCCAGGTGCTGGGGCTGAATGGTCATTTAGGACTGTATGGATCCGGCAAGGGCATTGAAAACTACACGGACATTGTAGAAAAAGTGCGCCGACAACCGCATGTCTTAAGTGCGACGCCGCAGCTGGAACGCCAGGCCATGCTGTTTACAGGTAATGAAGCCAAGGGCTTGCTGGTGCGCGGCGTGACGGCAGAAGCCATAGAGAAACGTACGTTGCTCTACAACGGCCTGTACCAGAAAAACCTGAAGCAGTTTGCCGGTGGCAGTATTATCATTGGTAATGAACTGGCACGGGCATTGGGGGTGGGGATTGGCGATCAGATCCGCCTGATTGCGCCGCAGATCACCACCACGATTGCCGGTTCTGTGCCGCGCATGAAGACGTTTACGATTGTCGATGTTTTTTCGGTGGGCATGTATGAGTATGACAGTTTCTATGTCTATATTCCGCTGGACTTTGCGCGTATTTTCTTCCAGTCACCGGAAAACCAGGTGGATGCCATTGAGATTGTGGCCGATAATAGTGACGCCGTGCCGGTAATGCGTCAGAATCTGTTCGGCCTGCGCCTTGATGATGTGGTGGTGCGCGACTGGCAGGACAGCAACCGCAGTTTTTTTGATGCCATTCAGGTGGAACGCAACGTGATGTTTCTGATTCTCACCCTGATAATCCTGGTGGCGGCTTTTAACATTATCGCCACCGTGATGATGCTGGTGAAAAACAAAACCAGTGATATTGCGATTTTGCGGACTATGGGTTGTACGCGGGGCGGGATTCAGCGGATTTTCATGACCTGTGGCCTGACTATAGGCGTGCTGGGTACGCTGGGTGGCTTTGTGCTGGGGGTGTTGTTCACCCATAATATTGAAAGTATCCGCCAGGGTTTGGAAAGTCTCAGCGGTACGCGTCTGTTCCCCAATGATGTATACTTCCTGTCTAAACTCCCCGCCAAAATTGACTGGGATGAAGTGGTAACGGTGGTAGGCATGGCACTGGCTATTACCTTTGTGGCGGCCTGGTTCCCGGCGCGCAAGGCGGCCAAACTCGATCCGGTGGCGGCATTGCGTTATGAGTGAACGTTTACTCATTAACGTGCAAGGCTTGACCCGCGCCTATCCCCAGGGTAGTGGATTGGGCAGTGGCCGGTTGACGGTGCTGCAGGATTTATCGCTGTCGCTGCAGCAGGGCGAGCAGGTGGCGTTGATTGGGGCGTCCGGCACCGGTAAATCCACGCTGCTGCATCTCTTAGGCCTGCTGGATACGCCTACAGCCGGCACGATTACCTTTAACGGGCAGTCTGTTGGGCAGCTTAACGATCATGCCCGCACCCGTCTGCGCCGTGAACAGATAGGTTTTGTCTATCAGTTTCATCATTTGTTGCCCGATTTTACGGCGTTGGAAAACGTGATGCTGCCACAATTGTTATTGGGTGTTGCGCCAGCTGTGGCCAGTAAACATGCGATGGATCTGCTGGTGCGCATGAATGTGAATGAACGCTCACATCATAAGCCTGCACAGCTATCTGGTGGCGAGCAGCAGCGGGTTGCCCTGGCGCGGGCACTGGTCAATGCCCCCAGCCTGCTGCTGGCCGATGAGCCTACTGGCAATCTGGATCCGGCCACGGCAGAAGTGGTATTACAGACGTTTCGGGACGTAACGGCAGATAAGCCCATGGCGGCGATCATCGCCACCCACGACCACGCCCTTGCCGCCCGTTTTGGCAAGGTCTACCGCCTGGAGGGTGGGAAATTGCATCGTGTTGCTGCATAAAAGGTGTGTTTACTTTGTGCAAGTTTAGTGGTACACTATGAGGGATGATAAAGAGCATATTATCTATGCTGGAGAATGCTTTACAGTGGAGTGGTTTTTCGATGCTTCTGGAAAAAGTGATGCATTCGCGTATTTTGAGGCGTTAGAGGAAGAGCAGCAATTGCGCTTATTATTCCTTGTAAAGCGTATGGCTGATGCTGGAAAAATTCATAATAAAGAGCAGTTTCGTAATGAAGGGGACAAAATTTTTGCCTTTAAACCCCAACCAGATCGTTTTTTATGCTTCTTCCAGGCAGGACGGAAAATTGTCATCACCAACGGTTTTCGCAAGAAGCAGCAAAAATTGCCAGCTGCCGAAAAAGCGCGCGCTGTTGAGCGTATGAAAGACTATGAGAAACGTGTTCAAAAAGGCACCT
>JANMDF010000169.1:0-10319 GCA_031376145.1 Alphaproteobacteria bacterium | reverse complement strand
ATATATATATATATATCCTTGAAATAGCGAGCAAATTGCCTGCCAGCCCACTGTAAGGGAATTGCCAACGGCATTTTGTACTGCATGATAAAGGTTACCAAACCAGTTATTTTCTATGCCTAGTTTTACATTTTTTGCCGCCTCTGCTGCCATGTGTGGGCCAATACCCCCAAAGATACTTTGTACAGCAGGGACAAAAATTTCTGGGTGCATCAGCATGCCAACACCGGTGGCTGCTGCCGCAATCATTTCAAAAGAGCCGATCCATTTGCCCAGAAAACCGGTCACGCCGCCGATCATTCTGCCCAGCGGCCCCAACCGATTAAACACCGCACTGGTTGTTTTGAGGGAAAGTCCTAATAGCATCGTACCATTATCCTTAGTATTTTATTAATACTTTTTTTGATATTAAGCAAGCTTTTATCATTATATGTTGATTAAAATTTTATTTATGCTAGATTCTTATTTAATCATTTATTAATAATATACGTGGGGCGTGTTATGGGTTGGGAAGCTCTTGCAAAAGGAACCGCTGGTGCAGCAACTGGATTGGCACTTGCGGTGGGCGCATGGCATGTCGGTGGATGGGCATTAGGCTTGAATAATCAATCCTGGTTGCAAAGCGACCAACCGAATTATGATGGTGAAGCCGATATTCAACAGGGTATAAAAAACCCCGATAAAAATGGTCTTTCAAGAAGTGCCGCATATCGTGCTGTTAATGCCAATGTTAATGCGCTGCTTGCCCACAGAGATGATAATAATCCGGAATATAATGGCTTGCGTTGCACTCATACAACTTTATTTTCAGGTATAAGCCAGACAGACATCAATAATGCTGCTGCAGGTATCAAAAAAACAGTACCGCAGGATGGTGAGATTGCCATGCGTGCCGCTGTGAAACGCAGGGTAAATGAACAGGCTGTTAACGATCCTTTAAGCCTTCTCTCGCTTGATACATGCTTTGCTGTAGACCCTAAAAACCCAGTTAAAGTTGGTGTTGTTGTGGTTACACCTGATACTTTTGTCGCGAATGTTCATAAACTGAACGGTGAAAATATTGGCCCTGGAATGTCAGTTTTCGGGTATAATCTTGAAAATCAGGGGGGCAGGCTTACTGCTGGTACATTGCGAGTGCTCCTAACGCTGGCAGCATTCTCAGCAGGTCCGTTCCTTGTGGGGGCAGGTATCTTTGGCGGTCGTAATAGACCTTGAAGAATAAACAACCCTTCTCCTTCGAAACCAGCACCGATGCCAGGCGGCAGTTTGATCGCCTGGTCAATACCTGGCTATCCAGGGCGCGAGATTCCACGTATCCAGAAAATAATACATTTCCGGTCTTAACCCGCCCGACCTATGAACGCCCCAAACAGGTATTTGATGGCATCATGCGTGCACCAACTGGGTGTCTGCTGCCATTGCTGCCTGTTAAATTCGTTGCGGGAACTGTGGCGGCAACGACTACGACCGCCGTACTGGCCAGCGTTCATGTCGCAGAAGCTGTCCAGTTTTACCGGGGCAGACATATGGCCGGCGCAATGGTGCTGCCCAAGGGAATTCCTGAAGAAGGTACGTTACAGCATCTGAATGCCCGCCTTAATGTGGTAGGCCAGACACTGCCGACTTTAACCGAAGATCCCCAGAGATTCCCCCTGTATCGTGGGATGTGCAGCGTAGGCGATAGTCTGGAGGTGCGTAAAAAATTTCTGCACCACGCCGGTGCAGATGCCGCCTATCTGGATTTGCTGACAACACCGAAAGAGCACGTGCAGTTTTATGACAATGCCCCTGCGTTCCCGTTATCCTGGGTGACACCGCGTGGCCACGATGTCCGCCGGATGCAGCAGGCAACGAATGCGGCATTAGCTGGTTTGGCGAACAATACATTTCAGTCGGATTATGCAGGGTGTAATGATGTCACATTATTTGGTGAATATGCCCGTGTTTTTCAACAAGAAGAAACGGTTGCGCACATGGCAAAACACTACATGCTGCAGGCGCGAGACGGTGGCGCATTAATACCTGATCTGCATGCGGTGAATACAGTGATGAGTATTCACAGCGATAAAATTCAGGAAGCCATGGCGCAATATCTTGTGCATGCGCAAACATTGGCTGGGATATTGGAATACCACCGCGACCGTCCGCAATTTAACGATATTGAGCAGACAAATGCCCGTGTCCTGCAGCAGGTGTATCGCTGGTTCCAGACTGGCAAGCGCCTGCCACACAATGACAATCAGCCTGTTGGTATTCAATACCTGGAAACTTACAGCATGGTGAATCTTGAAGCATTGCGGGCACGATAGGGTTCTATTAGCCCCTCACCCAACCCTCTCCCCAAAGGGGAGAGGGCTTTCTTTCTTCTCCCTCTCCCTTTGAGGGAGAGGGCGGGGTGAGGGTTACGGTGTGTCATCATGTAAGCATTCAGCCATACATAATAGAGAGGGAATGTCGCCAATACCGATACACCAGACGGGACTTGCCTGCCAGTGTATCCTGTTGTATAGTGTACGTATTATTAATATAAAAATTCATAAATTTTTAAGGATTTCCGCATGTTTGCTGCTGTACGGTCGTTGTTTCAAAAAGATTCCGTTGAAGAAATGTCTGCAGTAGAGCCAGACAATGTACCCTTGGCTGCCGCTGTTTTGTTGCTTGATCTTGCCCTGTCGGACGACAGCTTTGAAGCCACCGAAGAACAGAAAATTGTAACACTTCTCATGCGCAAATTTGACTGCAGCAAGCCGGAAGCCATGATACTGTTGCAGGAGGCCAACGCGCATCTTGATGAAAAAGATCATTTCTATACCTACACCAAGATTCTGAAAGACAATCTCGATGATGAGGGGCGCGCCAAGATTATTGAAATGCTGTGGGAAGTTGCCTACGCTGATGGTGATATTGGTGAATTTGAGGAAAAAATCATGCAGCGTTTATGCGGTATTCTGATGATTACTGAACAGCAATGTGCCCATATTCGCCAGCAGGTGCATACCCGCCTGCAGAACACCCAGGCCTACTAGGATCGCTTATGGCTTACGTCGTTACGGATGCCTGTATCCGCTGTAAATTTATGGACTGTGTGGCGGTTTGCCCGGTGGATTGTTTCTACGAGGGCGAAAACATGCTGGTCATCAACCCGGATCAATGCATTGATTGCGGGGTCTGTGAGCCGGAATGCCCTGCTGAGGCCATTGTTGCCGATACGCACGATGGCGCGGAGCGCTGGCTGGAGTTAAACCGGCATTATGCCGACCTCTGGCCGAATATTACGCAGGTGGGCACACCACCGGAAGATGCCGTTAAATGGAAAGGCGTTGCGGGTAAGTTTGATACCGAATTCAGTCCCAAGCCCGGGAAACGTTAGTGGCGGTTATTCGCCTGGGGTCACTCTTCCGGTTTCTGCATAATAAAATACTTTGAGGCTGGCCATGTCCAGTCGGTCACGAATGCACTGGCAGGGGTGGTGTATGGTGTCAGGGTATAGCCCTGCAGGTCTTTGGGCAGCATGGCGGCGCCAGGGGCAAAATACAATGGCAGGAACGGCAGATCCTTTTGATACACAGCCTCAATATCCGCAAATACCTGCAAACGCGTCTGTGGTTCCAGTGTATCCACGGTTTTTTGATATAAGGTATCCAGTGCAGGATTTTTCCAGCCGCTGTAATTTTTCTTTCCCGTGCTTAACAGCCGGGAGGAGGGCAGGGATGTAAAAGGCGAAAGCCAGCTGGTAATGGCCATGTCAAACTGGCCTTTTGGCAAAATATCCTGAAACAGGACGCGGCGTGGGGCATTGCGTACCTCAACCTGGATACCCAGTTTCAACAGATCATTGCGCACGAACTGCTGCAGCGATTCCAGCAGGGCATCATCTTTGATGGTATAAAAGGTGAACGACAGAGGCTTGCCAGCTTTATTATAGCGCATGCCATCGGCTTTTTTCAGCCAGCTCGTTTTGTCCAGCGCCAGGTTGGCAGCCTGCATATCATAAACGGGCAGCGCGGAAGGTTCAGTAATGCCTTTGCGCAAGGCGGCCGGTAAAAATGTATCCGTTACATAATAATGGTTCTGCAGTGCCAAGCGATTAATAGATGCACGGTCAATGCCCTGTAAAAGGGCTTTGCGAATTGTAGGATTATTCAGTGGAGCGTCTTTGTCTTCAGGGCGATACCGCAAATCGATGTGCACAAACTGGCGGGTTGGTGCGTACACAAACTGGCTTGTTGCGGGATTCATCATGTCGGCCAGACGCATGATGTTTTCCGGATCAAGCCCGGCCTCCAAGGGCACAATATCGACCTTTCCAGCCTTTACAGCATCCAGGAGTGCTTCAGCATGGGGGTAGACTTTAATCACCAGGGTTTGCACCGCTGGTTTTGTACCGCGCCAGCTGGGGTTCTGCTTTAAGGTGATGCCATCTTCCTTAAGCACGTCTATCTGATAGGCACCATTGTACAAACCGGCATCGGTAGCGTTAAGGTTATAGCGGCTCTGACTGGCATAGGCATTCGGGTTGGCAAGGGCAAATTTCTCGCTGTGCATGGGCAGCAGGAATAAGTCCTGCAGATACAGATACCGGTCATCTGCAGGTTGCAGGTACAGCGTAAATGTTCGGGAATCCTCAATACTCATGTCAATAATGCGGTCAAGAAGCGCACGCTGGCGGTTGCCCAGCATAATATTGGGGTAGCGTGACAGCTGCCAGGTAAAGCGCATGTCGTCACTGGTAACCGGTGTTCCGTCGCCCCACAGCAGGCCGGATTTCAAGCGAATGGTAACCGCCAGACGCGGGGCTTCATCGGCCTTTACCTGGCGGGCGACCAGACCATTATCCAGGCTGGGCAGCTCTGTGCACAATTGGCACTGCAGGAGACCATCTTTGTCGGTAATGAAAATGGCTTGCTGAACAAATCCCTGCAGGTATTTTTCCGGTGCACTGTCGGCTTGTAACGGGTTCACACTGTCAATAATGCCGGTCAGGCCTATGGTTAGCTGTGCCGGGGGATCGGCAAGCACGGGTGTGGTCAGCAGTACCAAAGACAGGAATAGATATAGCTTGATGAGTACATAATCACGTACATAGTAACCCTCACCCCGCCCTCTCCCCAAAGGGGAGAGGGAGAAGGAAGAAAGCCCTCTCCCCTTTGGGGAGAGGGTTGGGTGAGGAGCTGAATGCGTCATTAAATGCTCATCTTGCTAAATCTCATGTGTCCGTTTTCTCACTCCAGGCTTTCTGCCAGGTAGCCGGGGCATGCAAAAAGCCTTCAATTTCAGATAAGGCTGCCTGATCCAGCAACGACTGCTGTCTGGCGACATTTAAAATATCCTGCCAGGTGGCAAGCGCAAACAGGTTGACGTTACAGGCTGCAAGGGGGGAACGTGAGAAATCAAAGATGTCATAATAAAAGACGACAAGACAGTGCGTTACAACGCATTCTGCCGCACGCAGGGCATCAACGAATACAACCTTGCTGCCGCCATCGGTTGCCATATCTTCAATCAACAGGACATGATCACCGGGGGTGGTAACCCCTTCAATCTGCGCATTGCGGCCAAAGCCTTTGGGTTTCTTGCGCACGTACAGCATGGGCAGGTTCAACGCTTCGGCCAGCCAGGCCGCATAGGGGATGCCTGCGGTTTCACCACCGGCAACACTGGTGATATTGGGGAGGGCAGGGGTGGCGTTGATGTAATCAGCCCATGCCGCAATCAGGGTGCGACGCAAGGATGGAAAACTGATAATTTTCCGGCAGTCGACATAAACGGGACTTGGTTTACCGGAAGTCAGGGTAAAGGGTTGCTGTGGGCGCATGTTGACTGCGCCGATGGCCAGTAACTGTTCTGCAATCTGCAGGCGAATTTCAGGGGCGGGGTAGGATACAGCCATACTAGAAATCGTCACTTTCCTGATTTGCTGGCGCAGTGCCACCAATCACTTTTTCACGCCAGGCGGCAACGGTCTGCTGACCTAATTGAATACCAATGTTGGGATTGTCGGCAATGGCGGTGTTGACACCGTGCTGCTCAAGTTCTGTTTTGTCAGCAGCATCCGTGGCACGTGCCAGGATCTGCATTGCAGGGAACATGCTGTGTGCGGTATGGGCAACCTTGCGGACGAAATTTGGTGAATCAAGGGCAATCACAATGACGGCAGCGCGGTCTCCACCAACGGCTTCGAGAATATCTTCCTTACTGGCATTACCATAATATACAGGCAACCCCTGTCCACAGGCATCACTGACCTGTCGTACATCCAGATCGAGCGCAATATACTGGACGTTGTTTTTCTCCAGCACACTGGCAACCGTTTTCCCAACGCGTCCAAATCCGGCAATAATAACATGATTTTTCATGCCGTGCGTATCTTCAGCAAGATGATCCAGTGCTACGGAGACATCGGCAGAAAATACGTTGTGCGCCGTAAGTTTAGCGGCAATGGTTGCAAACAGGGGGGTCAGTGCCATGCTGATAGCAACGACAACCAGAATGGTCTGCCCTACGGTTTCATTCACAAGAGCGCCAACCATGGCGAGTTTAATCACAACAAACGCAAACTCACCACCCTGTGACAGCATGGCAGCCGTACGCAGCGAAGAAGCCCGATCCATGTTGAAAGCCCGGCAAAGCATGAACAGCATGGCGGCTTTTACCAGCATCAGGCTGAAGACCAGAATAACAATCAGGCCAGCCTGTTCCGCAATCATGCGAAAATCGATACTCATCCCGATGCCGATAAAGAACAGTCCCAGCAGTAATCCCTGGAACGGGCGAATATCGGCTTCTACCTGGTGCCGGTATTCCGTTTCCGCAATGAGCATACCCGCCAGAAACGCACCCAGAGCCATGGATAACCCGGCATAACCGGTTGCCCAGCTGACGCCCAGGATAATCAACAGGGTTGCCGCTGTAAAAATTTCATCATCATTGACGCTGGCAAAGTATTGATACATGGGTCGCAAGACAAAGCGGCCAACGATAAAAATCATGATAATGGCTGCGCCACCCTTCAGAAAGGCCGTTAACAGGGTCATGATGGCAGACGTATCGCTGCTGCGATCACTCAACAGCAGCGTGACGGCCAGCAGCGGGACGACGGCTAAATCCTGGAACAGCAGGATGGAAAAACTGCTGCGTCCGTATTTTGTCGATAATTCGTGTCGTTCGGATAACAGCTGAATAACAAGAGCCGTAGATGACAGGGACAATGCACCGCCAATGACAACAGATGTCGTAACCGGGAATCCGAGGAAAATAGCAATACCAGCCAGCATCATGCTGGTGAACAGCACCTGGCTTAATCCAAGGCCAAAAACATAGCGGCGCATAACCACCAGACGTTCAAGAGGCAGTTCCAGGCCAATGATAAACATCAGAAAAATAACGCCGAGTTCGGCAACATTCTGGACACTCTCAATGTCCTGCACCAGCCCCATGGCATAAGGGCCGATTACGGCACCGGCAAACAGGTATCCCAGTGCCGGACTTAATTTCATGCGTTTAAACAATGGCGCAATCGTGACAGCCGCCATGAGAAACGTTATGATTTCAACAATATACGGGACTGGTATTTTCTGCATGCGTACGCTTTAGGACTCTCGATTTTATATGGCGTTTACGCCTTGTTAAGCATTAATATTGTCAGTATACCGCGTACAGTATGCGGAGAGCAAGTTTTGTCATGCACCATTTGAAAATTCGTGAACAGTTTATCGATTATTTTACACACCAGGGGCATACCCTGGTGCCGCCCAGTCCTATTATTCCACAGGATGATCCAACCTTATTGTTTACCAATGCCGGTATGAATCAATTTAAGGATGTGCTGCTGGGTAAGGAAAAGCGCAGTTATAACAAAGCGTTATCTGTCCAGCCCTGCATGCGCGTTGGCGGAAAACACAACGATCTTGATGCCGTGGGGCGTGATGGGCGGCATCTGACCTGGTTTGAAATGCTCGGTAACTGGTCGTTTGGCGATTATGGCAAGGAAAAAGCCATTTTGTATGCCTGGGAGCTGGTCAGTAAACACCTGCAGCTGGATACCCGAAGGCTTTATGTATCGGTTTATAAAGACGATGATGAAGCCTATAATTTATGGAAAAAAATTTCCGGTCTTCCCGATAGCCAGATGGTGCGTCTGGGCAATATTGCCGCCGGTGATGAGGAAAATTTCTGGTCAATGGGGCCAACGGGCCCTTGTGGGCGGTGTACGGAATTATACTATGATCAGGGCGAAGAAAAATTTGGCCACGATGTGGTGGGGGGTGAAACGGATCGTTTCCTGGAATTCTGGAACCTGGTGTTCATGGAATTTAACCGCGATGAAAGCGGTGCAACAACGCCGTTAAAAATGCTGAGCGTGGATACTGGCATGGGGATGGAGCGCATTGTTGCGCTGATGGAGGGGCACAGCAATGTGTTTGATACCAGTCTGTTCATGCCACTGATTCAGCATTTGTCAGATGTGACCCGTCGCCCGCAGACGGGTGATGATCTGGTGGCCATGCGGGTGTTGGCGGATCACAGTCGGGCATTGACGTTTGCATTGGCTGACAATGGTCTGTTTGACCGTGCTGGGCGCGGTTATGTATTGCGGCGCATTTTGCGCCGCGCTGTGCTGCATGGGACACGTCTTGGTTTTAAAGAACCATTTCTTTACAAACTGGTGGCAGAGAATCTGAAGAATTTACCTGTGTATGGGGTTTCCAGTTTGACACAGGCCAAGGTTGAGGCACAGATTCGCGGCGAAGAAGAGCGTTTCTTTGAAACATTGGATCGCGGCCTGCATTTTTTTGCTGAGGCGGCCAACAAGGCACATGGCAAAACAATTCAAGGGGATGTGGCCTTTCAATTACATGATACCTTTGGGTTTCCGGTGGATTTAACCCAGATTCTGGCGGAGGAGCAGGGCTTGCAGGTGGATATGGCTGGATTTGAAGCTGCACTGGAACAGCAGCGCCAGCGTTCCCAGGGAGCCGCCCAGTTTTATGACAAGGGTGGGTGGGTGAATTTGACCGCAGGTGAGCCTGTTGTGCTGCCAACCCATGATCTCACAACAAAAACAACGCACGTGCTGCGTTACCGTGCCGATGATGATGGGACGCTGGATCTGGTCTTAAGCGACACACCCTTTTATGTTGAGGGAGGCGGGGAACTTGCTGACCATGGTATCTTGAAAAACAGTGTGATGACGTTCAACGTTCACAATGTTGTTAAGAATAACCAGGGCGTTGTCCACCAGGCCAGGCTGACGCAGGGCCAGCTGGATTTATTACATAAGAATAACGAGTTTACGGCTGTTGTTGATCTTGTGCGACGCAAGGCCAAGGCGGCACATCACACGGCAACGCACCTGTTGCATGCCGCCTTGCGACAGGTTTTAGGGGATGGTGTCAAGCAGATGGGCTCCCTGGTGGATGCTGACCGCCTGCGTTTTGATATTGCCTTTAATCGGGCGTTGACGGCTGATGAACTGATTGCGGTTGAAGATCTGGTCAATCACTGGATTACAGCGGATCATGCAGTACAGCATCTGCCGGATATGAGCATGCAGCAGGCGCAGGAACTGGGGGCACTGGCCTTTTTTGGCGACAAATACGGCGAAAAAGTCCGGGTGATCAATATTCCAGGGGTCAGTGTTGAACTGTGTGGCGGCAATCATGTGGAGATGCTGGGGCAGATTGGCAGCATTGCCGTGCTTTCTGATGAGGCGTTAAGTGCCGGTGTACGGCGTATTGAGGCGATTGCTCAGCATGCGGCTGTGACACGTGCCCGCGATAACCGGCTGCTGTTAAAAACCCTGGCGCAAAGTCTTTCGGTGCCTGTGGGGCAGATTCAAGCCCGCATCGAAAAATTGCAGCAGGATGTGAAAGATGCCCGTGCTGCTGTGCAGAAGGCTCAGAAAGCGGCTCCCGTCAGTTTTTCCATCGACAGTCTTCAAAAAGATATTCAGGAGATCAATGGGAAACGCGTCCTTGTTCTTGAGTTACACGAACAGGGCGATGATGTGATTACTGGCCTGATTGATCAGGTGCGGGCACAGCGTTCCGATATTCTGGTATTTGCCCTGAAACTTGATGGTGATGCAGGTACATTATTTGTAGGGGCAGGGGATGCAGCCGTCGCATCTGGCTTGAAAGCCGGTGATCTGGCGCGGGAAGTCGGCAAGCGTCTGGGTAGTGGTGGCGGTGGCAAACCAGGCTTTGCCCGTGCCGGTTTCAAGGGACATACGGCGGAACAGGCGCGGGCGGCGATTGCGGCGATATTATAGTGGAATGATCATATCATATACATATCTAACCCTCACCCAACCCTCTCCC
>JANMDF010000164.1:0-3454 GCA_031376145.1 Alphaproteobacteria bacterium | reverse complement strand
CGCGGCGGCGCTCCCACCCGCCCACGCGTGTATCGCCCAGCAGGGCGATACGCGCTCCCCGCGCCGCCGCCCCACTTATTTACTCGCATTTTGCATAAATAAATTTACAAAACCTGAAACATCTGGCATAGTTGCTGCATGTCAGATCCTCAAGCCGCTACCATGGAAGCCCTAAGCCTGCAAAGTGCCCATATGGGGGCAGTGCGTCGACAGCAGGCGGCTAATGTGCCATTTGCCAGAAAATCTGGTTCCGGTAGTGGCCAAGGGGCACAACTCCCACCATCGCCTTTATCACTATACAATGAATGTGTTTTATCTACCGGTGAGCAGAATCCGCTGAGTGCGTTGTTCCAATTCAATCTGGCAGAAATTTTTGGTACGCAGCGCGACGGCTAAAGCGTTTTGTCCAACCGTCTGGCCACCACCATCATGATAAAACCAAATGAGATCAATGATCCTATGCCGGTTTGTATGGTTTCCAATAAAAAGGTCTCATTCTGCAGGGTTTTTTCCAACATCGCGGCAATCCCCTTGGCGGCAAGGTAGCAGACCAGAAATACACCACCCATCACCATGCCGAACTTGCCAATAAATGCTGCAATCTCCAGCATTGGTTGTTGGTTAGAGCAGTAATAGGCCAATGCCAGCAACGTCAGCCCGGGGATGAGCATCCCCCAGATCGGTGCGTATTCAAAGTATGCCGGCAACAATATACTCAGCAACATCGCCAGTGGTATGCCGATAGATGACACAATACGTTCCTTTATTCTAGATGCACAGTATACATCCACGTATTAAAAAATCATGTGCCAGGCACGTGTTCCTGTTGCGCAATCATGGCAACGTGACTACAAGCACACAGTTGTATCTCGCAATGCGGGTGTAGTTCAATGGTAGAACACCAGCTTCCCAAGCTGACCATGAGGGTTCGATTCCCTTCACCCGCTCCAGCACATTGAACCCGCATGGTTTTACAGGAACCTCTGCAAAATGGAGGTAATGTCATTCTGAGCGCAGCGAAGAATCTCAATAATACAAAGGGATCCTTCGCGGAGCCTGTCCTGTAAGGGCTCAGGATGACAGGGGGCTTTTGCAGAGGTTCCTATAAAAATCCCTCAAAAATTTTTACCCTGCGTAAGTCCTGCTAAAAAGAAATCCCTGTCGTTTTGTTATTTGCATCTATGTATTAGCAGTCCCCAAATTTTCAAAAAATCGTACAAATGTGATTTTTATCATATATTTTCTCATAAAATTGTAGTAAATTGATCCTGTAATACTCTTGAATTTTACAGTGAGATTTTTATGGCTGATGGTACAAAAAATAATCGTGTTGGTTATAATGGCACTCCACTCTTTGAGTCCCCTGTTATGCAGGATGTGACAAATTACATGATGCGGGTATTAAGCCCAGTAAGCCGTGATTTTAGTAAGTTTGACAAGGAACAAGCCAGTGTAAATCTACAGATTGCTCTACGGGAAAATCCTGATGTTGCCAACGCCATGCTGCTTTCTCCGCTGCTTGTTCCCAGTGCTGTAAAAGCACTGGGATTGAATCCTGACGACATAGACGCACTTGAAAAGATAATAAAAGAAATCGCGCCGCTGGCAGAAAACAATCCAACCTTTCAACAGAAGGCAGCAGAAATTTGGGGCGATGGCAGATTTGAGCGTAAAAATACCACTGCAGATGCCGCATATACAATGCATGCAGATATGTATAACAGGTATCGTTTTGTGCAGGATGGACTCGACAAACTGGCGCAACGTGAAGAGCGTGCAGATTTGACAGTAAAAGGATTTGGGACTGATGCAACCCGTTTTCGCAGTTACGCACATAACCTGGTTGCTATCGAGGGGCATGCGGAACAATGGAAGGATATACAGCAACGGGAATATATAACCCTGCTGCTTGATCCGATGAGTTACGTAAAAGGGTTGCCAAAGAATACGGCGCCGGCAAGAATGGCGAATTTTGCAAAGCAGGGCTTTTCTGTTCCTGAATCGTTGCAAGGTATTGTAAGCACCTTGGAAACTCTTGGCACCATACAGTCAAAGTTGGGTATTGAAGGTAATCGCAATGCTGCCGGTACCCTTATCGGGCGCCTTGATGAGGAGAAAATTACAACAATATTGCAAAAGATAGCTGCGGAGTTTAACTTATCAGGGAATTCTAAGATAAATCTCCAGAAATTTAATACCCGTCTGCAGCGGTATCTTGAGCAGGACGTTTATCGCGTCACAAAAGAGACAGCCCCCACCGTTGCAGCAGCTAGCGTGCAGCAAGCACATACACCTGCGCCCTCACCACAAAAGGTTAGTACTACAGAAGAAGTGATGCAGGGCTATTTGGACGTTTTACTGGATCCCACAAACCATATAGGCAATAAAAAACCCGTGATGCAGGGTGTCCTTACCACCATAGAAAAAACCTTGCCTGTTCCTGAAAATTTAAAGGGTTTGCGTGAGACACTGATGGGGCTGGACACAGCCGCATCTATTGTTGGTAAGGATCAGTTTTTAAAAGATCTTGAGGCAGCAGGCCTTACCGAAAAATTATGTGGTTTAGCCGAAGATTACATTGGTGCTGGAAATCCAGATAATCATATCAATGATTTGCATAGACAGCTTTGGGAATTTATTGACCTTGAAGTTAGGCAAAAAACTGCAAGTACCATTAAAGGCATTGGGGAAAAGCTAATCAATCCTGTTGCTACAACGCTTGAAGAGGATATTACCGCCATTCAGGATGCACCAGGAAATAGTAGACAGCGAGAAACATCAGTGCAACGTCCCAGCATGGATTTTGTGAAAACGCTGCTAAATCCCGATCAGGCGATTGGCAGTGATACATTAAAAAAACAGCACACATCCAATATGGATTATCATGCCTGGAAAGGTGCGGCTGTACCCGATGAGTTGAAAAACCTCATTGCAACAATTCAGGATTTAGGTGGCTGGTCAGAAAAGCTGCAGGCGCAGGGCATCCCACAGGTATCAGCACGGGCTAGAATTCTTGAGGCACTCAAAACGACTCCTGCGAATCATGAAGATAACGCGCCAACTTACCAGCAATTGCTGGATGAGGTCATTAGCAGCTATCCTGATGGTAACGCGGAAGATAGAGCTTATAAAATAAGCGCACTTACCGTTGGTATTACAAAATTACAGCAAAAGGCGATGCATGCTCTTCAGGTAGAAAAGCCTGCGGTCGCTGCTGCTGAGATAGTGTTCCTACAAGAGCCTGACCCTTGGGTTGCGCCTGAACTCTTAAAATCCAGTCCAAATCTTACTCAGCAAGACCGTGAAAGTTTAGCTGCTGCCTACCTCCGCGTGTCTTCCTGGGCACCCACTCAACTTACAAATAACAGGCCAGATGTTTTGCGAGTAGCTTTGCAGCAACGAGGGGTTGCGTTGCCGGACGCATACAAACCCGTCGCTAAGGCTCTGGAACAAG
>JANMDF010000115.1:0-1679 GCA_031376145.1 Alphaproteobacteria bacterium | reverse complement strand
GAAATCCAATGCGTCATTCTACAGACAAGGATGCGTTCTATCAACTCATTCACAAACTAGTTGGCAACAATCCAACAATTACGATAGGAGCATCATTTCATCCTTATCAATTGGTAAACGCCGCTGGAAAAGATATCTGGGAAATGACATATGAAATTATTGAAAGCAACAAGTACTGTGATTACGATCAACTCATCGCAGAGAAATCATTCTTTCACATGAATCCTCCAGGGCCACAAACTTTTCCAATTGTTAAGTGGGACGACAAACGCTTGTATCATGAAGTGAATCCAGAATTCGGTCGCTTGGTACCATTTGTAATTCCCTATTTAACTTTTGACGATGGTACGCAGCCGCTGTGGTTAGATAAACTACACGAGGGAATAAAAGAGAAAGGCAACGCACAAGAATATGTTACTGAAATAAACACCGCTTCACGTTTCATCATGCCAGAACCAACATTCATCATTGGGTTCGACGAATTCCATGCGCATAATCCACGTCCGCTCGTGAACAATTTTGTGAACTTCTTGGATCGCCATGTTAGGCAATTGGAGTAAGAACCACCCAAATCCAACAACCAACCCCAAGCATAAATTTTGCTTCGTCCCTCTTATTCTATATCTTGTGATGTTATATCGCTGGCATGAAAAAGCTTTTTAGTCTAATTCTGATTTTTATCGCGTCAAGCACAATTCAAGCACAACATTCGCTGGGGCTTAAGGGGAATGCAGGAATATCTTATTTAACTACTCGAATAAAAGATCCCGACAGAATTACTCAAAAATTCTCATTTCTTCCTTCGTTGCAAGTAGGACTATTTTATTCGTACCAGCTTACTCAAAAGGTCTCGTTAGGGACGGAACTACTTTGGATACCAATTGAAGGGAAAGAAAAAAGGACATCCGCCAATTTAGACGAAAACGGACATTTCACAGGAAATTATTCGCACTCGACCCTCTATCGAGACATTTCCTATTTAGGAATACCCCTTTACGTTGGGTACACTTACAAAAGGTGGAATTTCAATTTAGGTGTTCAAATGAACTACCACTTGCGCTCTTCCAGCAGTGAAAACGGCTATGGAGTTGACCTCACAGGACAAGCGGTAGAATGGGAATTCGACGGCGGCCAACTGAACATTGATCAGTTCAACATCGGAATTAGACCGGGCTGCTTCTATCAACTTTCCGACCGTGTTCAATTTGAATTAAACTACTTTGGTGGACTAAATAACATCATTGACTCCCCTAACCTAACAGATATCTGGAATTGGAAAGTACAGCAATTAACTGCTGGTCTGCGACTATCAGTTGGCTGGAATAAAACGAAAATTGAATCCGCACCGAAATAAGCAATTAGCATGCGGTAGCCGATAAATTTCTCGAAATGTTCTCATTCTTCAAAAAAAGCAAACACCAACGTCTCGACGATCAAGTCTACATTTCGCGAACGATGTCAGACGCTGGTTTCCTTGCCCAACTCAAATTGCTTCGTCTTGGAAATCATGACGTGGTGCCGCTTTGCTTTTTTGAGATGACCAAACAGCGCATACAACCACTCTTGCCTGAGGGAATTGAAATCAGACTTGCTACAGACCTAGGCAATGAATATTCCAGTTCCTCTTTTCGTAGCACTATTCAAGGAATGCAACACCCTGCATTTCTATATGCAGAACA
>JANMDF010000100.1:0-6369 GCA_031376145.1 Alphaproteobacteria bacterium | reverse complement strand
GCGGCTTCCAGTGCCGCCTTGCTTAAGGTATAGGAAAAAAATACCGGCGTCAGCTGGCGCAGTTTATGATCCAGCAGGTTCACAATAAGACCTGGTGATGTTACCTGCTCCCCAAAGGCCTGCATGAGCAGTACCGGCGCAAACAGATTTACCTGGCATTGCGCCTGCAGGGTGCTGGCCTGTAAATCGCTGAGCACATCGCGGGTAAAGGTGGAGGCACTGTTGATGAGTATCTGCAGTGATCCCATGGCCGCCGTAATATCTGGCACAAGACAACTGACGGCCTGCACGTCCCCTAAGTCCGCCTGGAACAGCTGGCAGGCAACACCAAGAGTTTTAATCTCTTCGGCAGTCTGCAGTGCTTCTGCATGCGAGTGATGGTAGTGCAACGCGATATCATAGCCAGTACTGGCAAGATGCAGGGCGAAGGCACGCCCCAGACGTCTGGCACCACCCGTAATCAGGGCTGTGGGCATTGCGCCTCAATTACCAGTACGTCGCAGGAAAGCAGGGATATTGAGGGCTTCTTCCTCTGCAGCGGCAGCCTGTGCAGCGGGTTTACTGCTGGCAGGCAGTTCTGCAACGGCTGCAGCATTGTCATGTCTGGTGGATGCAGATTGACTGCTGATGCGGCTGAAGAATGAGCCACCACTTGGTTTCATATTTTTAGCTGCCATACTGCTGCTCACCGGCGTTGGCGAATGGCTGGCCATTTCTGGTTCGTTGTTTTCCGCTTGAACAGGTTCGGGGGGTACAAAAGCACTGCCCTTGATCGTTGCCGCAGGTGCCTGTTCAGCAGCATGCTGCTCTTCTTCCTGGTGGGGATCCTGCTCCTGGTGGGTCTGCTGGACAGAGGCAGAAGAAGGTTGTTTTGGGGTTGCGATGGGTGTAGGACGCAGGACTGGGCGCATCGGCGCACCAAAAGTATTGGTATTCTGACGGCGCGCGCCTGCCATGCCGTAGCTGCCAGCCGTTTTATGCTCATGGCTTTCCAGGGGGGCGGGGCGCTGCAGGCGTTCGTTGTCAATACCGGTGGCCACGATGCTGAGACGAATTTTGCCTTCCATGCTCTGGTCAAAGGTTGAACCAAAGATGATGTTGGCGTCCGGGTCGACTTCCTCACGGATACGGTTGGCGGCCTCATCAATTTCAAACAGGGTCATGTCATAACCACCGGTGATGTTAATGAGAACACCTTTGGCACCCTTCATGGAGACATCATCAAGAAGAGGATTAGAAATAGCGGCCTCAGCGGCGGCGGTGGCGCGGTTTTCGCCTTCTGCCTCACCAGTGCCCATCATCGCTTTGCCCATTTCCATCATCACAGTGCGAATATCAGCAAAATCAAGGTTGATGAGACCGGGCATGATCATCAGATCGGTGATGCCGCGCACACCAGCGTACAACACATCATCCGCCATGCGGAAGGCGTCGGCAAACGTAGTGCGGTCGTTGGCAATACGGAACAGGTTCTGATTGGGAATGACGATGAGCGTATCCACCACCTGCTGCAGTTCTTCAATGCCGGCATCGGCAAGGCGCATGCGGTGCGCCCCTTCAAAATGGAAGGGTTTAGTGACAACACCCACCGTCAGAATGCCGCTTTCCCGGGCTGCCCGGGCAATGACAGGTGCGGCGCCAGTACCCGTACCACCACCCATGCCGGCGGTAACAAACACCATATTGCTGCCATGGAGATATTCCATGATTTCATCCAGTGCTTCTTCCGCAGCGGCGCGGCCAATTTCCGGACGAGAACCGGCACCAAGGCCACGAGTTACATTCGCACCAAGTTGAATGCGCTGTGTGCAGGGGGATTGTGCAATGGCCTGGGCGTCGCTGTTGGCGACAACAAATTCTACACCCTCAAGATTGCAGCGAATCATGTTGTTGACGGCATTACCGCCAGCACCACCAGTACCCACAACTGTTATTCTTGGTTTTAATTCAAAAGCATCGTTCGGAACGCTAATGTTGATTGCCATGGGGGTGCCCTCACTGATTATTTTTTTAAGGTTGCCAGGATGTTGCCAGGATACTGGCACGGAACAGCGGGAATCTCAAGGCAAAACATGGGGCGTTTAATAAAAAAATGTATGTATTACATTAAGTTAATAATATGGAATATGATATATTCATATGGCATTGATTTTAAAAATTATCTTTTATCCAGCGCAAGCCACCGGCCAGCAGTCCGGTTTTTTTTTTGCGGTTGCGTTTCTGGTCAAAGCTGGGAACCCACAGTTTTGGCATGCGACTGAACAGTAATGTACCAACGCACGCTGTAAACGTTGATGATATAAAATCTTTGGGCAATCCAACAACCCCCAGGGGCTTGCCCTGGCGGATTTTTAAACCGAGAATATTCCCCGCTGCTTCGCGGATGCCTGGGAGCTGACTGGCACCACCCGTCAGTACCACCAGGCGCAGGTCTGTAAAATGACCGCTGTCTTCCAGGCGTTTTTTAATCAGTTCCAGTGTTTCTTCTACCCGTGGCTGAATAATGCGCAGCAGTGCTGATCGGGGTATCAGTGTGGAGTGCTGCTGATCCTGATCCCCTAAGGTATTGACTTCCAGCATTTCACGGTCTTCCCGCATGGGAGAAATGGCTGCGCCATGCAGAGTTTTCAGGCGTTCGGCATCGGTCAGGCTGGTAGCAAGCCCCTGGGTAATATCCAGGCTGATATGCTGTCCACCGATGGGAACCATGCCGACATAATGAATTTTTCCTGACTTGAAGATACCAATCGAGCTGACATGACTGCCCATATCAATGACGGCAACGCCAAGATCCCGTTCTTCATCCAGGAGGCAGCCAAAACCTGCAGCGAGACCAGTGGGGACAAAAGCTTCCACGTCGAGGTGGCAGCGTTTGATGCAGGTGGCCAGGGTGCGCATGGTGTTGCTGCTGGCGCCAAGGATCAGTGTGTCGGCCTGTAAATTTTCCCCATACATCCCTTTGGGATCGGTGATATCGCTGCTGCCATCCAGAATATAGCGTACTGGCAGTTTGTGCAGGACATCATAATCTGTGGGCAGATGTTGCGGGTGCGCATTACCAAGCAGTTTGCGCAGGTCATTTTCAATAATTTCATTATTATGCAGCTCTTGTTCGCTGCTGACCAGTTCCGTGTAGGGGCGGCCACCGGCACAGGTGATCATGGCACGTTCGACGCGGATATTGGCTTCTTCTTCTGCTGCCTGCAGGGTAATGGCAATCGCTTCTTCGGCGGCATTCATGTCAATGACGTGGCCACCTTTGATGCCCAGTGCCTTGTGATGACTGGCACCGATAATTTCCAGGGTATTATCGTCGGTTGCTGCGGCGATCAGACAGCAGATTTTCGTGCTGCCAATATCCAGCGCAACGACAATATCATCATTAATGCGTGCCATGCGTCACTGTGGGAACGGGGGTTGCGGGTTTGGGCAGCAGTGCGGGATCCGTGCCGTCTTTTGCTTTCATGATCATACGGTCGTTTAAACGCAAATCAATACGCACCAGGGGTCTGGTGAACAGTTGATGGTCGTGGTTTGCCTGCATCAAGATATCCAGGGCTTTGTCCGGCAGTTCTGCCGGCAGCATGATCAACAGGCCGCTTTTCAGATGCAGATCCCAGCGGCGGTTGCCTTGCCAGATTGCACTGCTGACTTCTGTTTTCAGGTCATTATACAGGGACAGCATGGCCAGCAGGTTCAGCGCGTTCGGAGGGGCGTTTTCGCCAATGACGGTGATAAAATCCGGATAGCTGTCCTTGCGGACTTCTTCGATGCTGATGCCTTGTTTATCAATAACATACAGCTTCTGGCGGTGCTGCCACACCGCAATTGGTACCCGTTCATTCAGGTGAACAAAAATCTGATCCGGCCAGGTGCGCCGCACCACCACACTGCTGACCCAGGGTAGTTGCATGATATTATTTTTTGCAGCAGCAGGATCAAAGGCAGCAATGGGATCACCAACTTTAATATGCAGGGCTTTCAGAACATCCTGTGCCGGGGTGCGGTAGCGGCCTTCGATAAAAATATTATTCACCAGCAGGCCATTGCGGGCACTGAAGTCAGCAATACTGTCGCTGACACCGGTTTTGCCACCGGTTGCCTGCAGCCACAGAACAACGCCACCAACAAGACAGATACAGACAATGGTATAAAGCCAGCCGGGCAGGCTCTTCCATTCCGGTATCTGCAGACGGCGTTTGCGGCGTTTGGGCGTTGCTTTACGCGGGGCTGCTTTTTTTGTTTTCAGTGTTGTTCTGGCCATGGCACATAAAACGTGCCTTACAGGCTGGCGTCAAGTATTGTCTCAATGAGGCGTAAAAAACTGATGCCTGCATGGGCGGCACTGGCGGGTACCAGGGACAGTGCTGTCATGCCTGGCTGGGTGTTAAGTTCCAGAAAGACCAGTTGCTGATCCGGTGCGGCGTCGGGGTCATAGCGAAAATCACTGCGACTGACGCCACGGCATCCAAAAGCGGTATGTGCTGCCAGGGCATAAGCCTGGGCGCGCTCATAAATTGCTGTCGGAACCGGCGCGGGAATGGTAAAGTCCGCATGCTGCTTGGCATCGTATTTGGAAGCGTAATCATACCAGCCCTGTTGTGGGGTGATTTCAATTACCGGCAACACCTGATCACGCAGAATACCGCAGGTGAGTTCCCGTCCGGGGATGTACTGTTCGGCCAGCAGCGCGGTATCGTCACTGTAGTCCTGCAGGGCGTTCTGCAGTTCCATGGTATTATGGATAATATGCACCCCGACGCTGGAACCTTCAGAGACAGGTTTCAAGACAAAAGGACAGGGCAGGGGCGGGGTGCTGAGCTGGCTTTTGCGACAGATGACGGCTGGAGCTGTGTAAATGTCGTGCTGTGCAGCAACACTTTTGGCCATGGCTTTATCCATGGCCAGGGATGAGGCCAGGACGCCGGAGTGCGTGTAGGGGATGCCCAGCATCTCCAGTACCCCCTGGATTACTCCATCTTCCCCGCCATTGCCGTGCAGGGCGTTAAAGACAATATCCGGTTTTGGTGTGAGCGCATTCAGCAGGGCGGGAATATCGCGTTCCACCACCACATCACGCACGCTGTAACCGGCCTGATACAGGGTATCAAACACCGCCTGACCACTGACCAGGGATACAGCACGTTCATTCGACCAGCCACCCCGCAGGACGGCGATATTGAGGGACTTTAAATTTTTCTGCATCTCAACGCATATGCCAGTTTATCGCGGATGAAGAAAGATTTTTGTTATACCGCTCACCTTACCACCCATCTCGTCTCTCCGTCTTTCCGGAAACATAGGAGAATCTAAGGCTATGCCTTGGAAGATGAGCCTGTTATCCGGAAACCAGAATGTAAGTGCTGGATCCTATGTGTTGCAACTAAATCATCCCGTTCGTGACATTGCGCACAGATTGGCGATACGTTTTGTGATAGTGCTGAAGGCTTGTTGTTTTTAGGGTATAATAGGAGGTGAGTTTTTTTGCATGATCCAACCCTTTGGGAATGGCTCCTCGGCATTTTAATTGCCGTGGGGGTCATTTCGACCGGGTGTGGGCTATTTTGGTTAATTAAATAGCCCCCCCCCCACCAGCTCCGCTGCGGTCGACAGTGGAGCTTTTAAAAAGCTATGGCATCAGGGAGGTGATTTCTATGCCATTTTTTGCCTTCGTCCATGAGGTCACCTTCATGGACGGCCTTCCTTTAGTACTCGCAGGAGTAATAATAGGAGGGCTTTTCGGGGCTATCCTCTTTCATTCCGAAAGGCGATAGCCCCCTACGAGCCTTCTTGCACGGTTAAAACTCTCCACCGTGCAGGAGGGCTTTTTTTATGCGGCTTTCAATTTGCCTTCCATGGCGGCCAGCATGGTTTTTCCCAATTCCGCCGGTGAGGCAGACACAAACATTCCAGCGGCTTTCATCGCCTCAATCTTACTGCCGGCATCGCCCTTGCCACCGGCAATGATCGCGCCCGCATGTCCCATGCGTTTGCCAGGAGGGGCGGTAACACCGGCAATAAAGCCAACCACAGGCTTTCTGGTTTTGCTGGCTTTCAGGAAATGCGCCGCATCTTCTTCTGCACTGCCGCCGATTTCACCAATCATGATAATACCCTGAGTTTCTTCATCGGCCAGGAACAGTTCCAGGACATCCACAAAATTCGTGCCGTTCACCGGATCACCGCCAATGCCCACACAGGTTGTCTGGCCAAGCCCCGCCGCTGTGGTTTGTGCTACTGCTTCATAGGTTAATGTGCCGGAACGGGACACAATACCAATCTTGCCACGCTTGTGAATATGACCAGGCATAATCCCGATTTTGCATTCACCCGGGGTAATCACACCAGGGCAGTTGGGGCCAATCAGGC
>JANMDF010000064.1:0-2176 GCA_031376145.1 Alphaproteobacteria bacterium | reverse complement strand
CACGGATATTGCCTGCAATGCCAAATTCAGCCAGCGTTGTAATGATCCAGCGTTCGAGTTGGCAGACATACCAGCGCACATCCTGGCGATAGTTTTTTAAATCCAGCATCACATAGGCAATGCGCTGACCATAGCCATGATAGGTATACTGCCCCCCACGACCGGTTGCATAGACGGGAAAATTACCGGTATTGAGGAAATCCGAGGGTCGAGCACTCGTACCACCCGTATAACAGGGGGGGTGTTCCAGCAGCCAGACTTTTTCACCTGCCGTGCCGTTCAGCATAGCCTCCAGATGCGCATCCATAGCATCCATGGCCTGGGGATAGGGTACGGGAGCCTGGCTGATTTCCCACTGCATTGGATTAATGCTGCCCCAAATAGGCGGCTTTAATTTCTGGGTTACTTAACAGTGCCGCCCCACTGTCCTGCATGGTAACATGACCATTCACCAGCACATAGCCGCGATGCGCCAGTTTCAGGGCATGATGCGCATTCTGTTCCACCAGCAGCATAGTCAATCCCTGCTGTTCATTAAGCGTTTTTAAGGCGGTAAAAATCTGCTTTACCACCAGGGGTGCAAGCCCTAACGAAGGTTCATCAAGTAACAGCAGTTTTGGCCGCGCCATGAGGGCACGGGCAATTGCAAGCATCTGCTGTTCCCCGCCAGACATGGTTCCTGCCCGTTGCTGGATACGTTCTTTTAGGCGTGGAAATAAGGTAAATACCGTCTCCAGATCACTGTTAAATGTTGCAGCATCTGGATTGGCAATGGCACCGGTCTGCAGGTTTTCCAGCACCGTCATTTTACTGAAAATCCGGCGTCCTTCCGGCGATTGCGCCAGTCCAGCCCTGGAAATCAGGTGCGTTGGCATCCCGGTTATATCCTGACCGGCAAAGGTTATACTGCCCTGCCAGGCTCTGGGCTTACCGCAGATACTCATGAGCAGGGTTGTTTTGCCGGCACCATTAGCACCAATAATGGTAACAATTTCTCCTGCCTCGACGGCAACTGACACATCATGCAGTGCCTGAATGCGACCATAGCCAGTGTTAAGGTTCTGAACAGCCAGCATCAGGCCACATCCTCAACGTCTTCAACACCCAGATAGGCGCGGATCACCTCATCGTTATGCTGAATCTCATTTGGCGTACCATCGGCAATCTTACGGCCATATTCCAGCACAACAATATGGTCAGAAATCCCCATGACGACACTCATATCATGTTCAATCAGCAGTAAACTAATCCCTTCAGTCTGGCGAATATCCAGTAGCAGGGCATTTAAATCAGCAGATTCCTTTGGATTCAATCCTGCGGCCGGTTCATCCAGACATAGTAAAACTGGCTTTGCGCACATGGCACGGGCGATTTCCAGGCGGCGTTGATCGCCATACGACAGATTCCCAGCCTCCCAGTTGGCTTTATCCGTTAACTGAATTTTCTCTAACCAGTACCGGGCTGTTTCCAGGGCTGTTGTTTCTGCACGTTGGTAGCGTTTTAGATTCAGGAGTCCAGCGATGCAAAACATGCTGGCACGGCTCAGTGCCTGATGTTGCGCCACCAGCAGGTTTTCCAGCACCGTCATATTGGGAAACAGGCGGATATTCTGAAAGGTGCGTCCCACATGGGCTTTGCGCGCAATTTCATGATCGCGCATGTGGTGCAATGCCAGGGCTTTATCGGCATGATGCAGCGTTAAGCTGCCGGACGTAGGCTTATAAAATCCGGTCAAACAGTTGAAAACCGTAGTTTTACCCGCGCCATTGGGGCCTATAATGGCGGTAATATCGCCCTGCTTTGCCTGAAAAGAAACGCCGTCAACAGCCAGCAAACCGCCAAAACGCATACTGAGCTGTTGAACATCAAGTAAGACGGGGTGACTCATGGACGCAACCGAATCGTTGGTTCACGCCTGGAGATCAGCCCACCCGGCATGAACAGCATCACTAAAACCATGGCCAGGCCAAAGAACAGCATGCGGTAATTGGCCAGATCGCGGGATACCTCAGGTAATAAGACCAGGAACAGGCAGGCAATGAGCGTGCCCAGCTGGCTGCCCATCCCTCCCAGCACAACAATAGCAAGCACCATCGCCGTTTCCATGAAGGTAAAACTTTCCGGTGAGACAAAGCCCTGTTTTGCTGCAAAGAAGCATCCTGCAAAAGCAGTTCGA
>JANMDF010000032.1:0-1856 GCA_031376145.1 Alphaproteobacteria bacterium | reverse complement strand
TAAAAATTGCAGAAAATTATAAAAATCAAGGCATTACCCATGCTGAACTTTCCACCAGCATGTTTTTAAAACAGCCACAGGCCACCGATCAGGTGTATGATTTTCTGTTACAGCAACAGGCGCAAGGTTTACATCTGCGTTTTCTCACCGGCATTCTTAACCCATTGTTGCAACAACAGAATTTTAATCCCCTCCTCCACCGCCTGGATGCCCTCCTCCAGCATCCTGCCCATGCAGGCGTTGATATTGTTGATTTTGAACTCCTGAAATATGACCGTGTCGCCGAAAACATGCAGGCATTGGCTGGGCTGCTGGTCAAACACGATAAACTGTTTCGCATTCATGCCGGAGAAACCTCGAAAAATATTCGTAACATTGCTTTTGCCATTGAGCTTGCCGAACAGAATCCCAGCCTGAAAATGCGCCTGGGTCATGGCCTGTACGGCTTGGCTGGTATGGAAAATGATCATCTGTTACAACGGGCTGCATTTCTTGCGGAACAAGGCCGCCTGATCATTGAGATCATTCCTGACAGCAATATTGCCCTGGGCAATATTGAACATCCCCGTTTTCTGCCCATTCAGGAATACATGTATTATGCCATCCCCTTTGTGATTGGCAGTGATGGTGCCGGTATCTACCGCAGCACGCCGGAACAGCTGGTGCGCACCCTGGAATACGGTGGCTTTGATGCCAGCATGATACCGCATGTCACCCATACTGAGGATGTGTATAAAGCCAGCGTCACCCCCCTGCCCCGCACCTGCCAGCCTGTTAACCAGCAACCCTTTGCAAAACCACTACCTGCACTGGTTATCAATAAAGATTACAGCATGTTGCGCACAATTACACCAGAGGCTGCCGCAGAGCAGATCGGCAGTAAAACCGTGCTGGCCATTGTTGGGGCAGAGGGTGCAACCTGGGAACGTCTGAGTCCTGAGCAGAAAAGCGTAATCAGTAACACCTTAACAACCCTGATCACCGCTGTGGATCCAGAAAAGACCGTGCTGATGCTGGGACGCGCCAAGGGACAAGGTGTGAACACCATGGTTCCTGATCGCATTCAACAACATAACCCTACTCTGCAGGCCTTTACCTTTCTCACCGCCGATGCAGCATCCAGCCATAAAACCACCCCAGACCTTGGGATGCCAGTCATCATTTTTGACAAAGACACGCGTTTTGTCTGTGATACCGTAGTGCAATGGCTGAAAGGTATGGAGCAGCACGCCGCCATGCTGGCTATGGGTGGCGGTACATACACCCGACAATTCTGCCAGTATGCCAGGGTACACGATTTGCGGCTGTTCCTGTTAGAGGGTAGCGGCGGATCTACGGCAACATACAGCCAGTATTGTGCACCCGAACGCCTGATCAACAGCGCTACCCTACTCCCCGCCCTGCAGCAACATGGCCTTGGACACACGCTAACCCCTGCACATGGGGGGGCGATGGCTGACCACCTTACAGGGCTGCTTACTGTTCCCCGCGAACGCTCTTAAGCCAGTGATGACTGAGTCTTGCCTCAGATTGACAATATTGGCATACTGTGTATACTATACACAGCATAAGAAAAGCGTAAAACGATTGTGCCACGTAATAAAGACATTCCGCTTGGCACACTGCGTGCAATTGAACGGCAGACAGGTGTAAATCTCAGAAATGAAAGATAACAACATGGCAATTGTTTATTATCCGGCCTGTATCACCAGATGGGAAGGGGAGCCGGGGTTCAGCGTGCATTTTCCTGACCTGGACGTCTGTCATACCTGTGGTGATACCTTTGAAGACGCCTTATTTATGGCACAGGATGCTCTTGATACCTATGCAGCGGGCGAAGATCATCTGCCCTCCCC
>JANMDF010000276.1:0-2287 GCA_031376145.1 Alphaproteobacteria bacterium | reverse complement strand
GTTTTCCGCAGCGGGCGGGGCGCGGATGCAGGAAGGCATTTTTTCCCTGATGCAGATGGCGCGTGCCACAGTGGCGGTGCAGAAGGTAAAACAGGCGGGACTTCCGTATCTTGTGGTGCTGGCCGATCCAACGATGGGCGGGGTGACGGCATCTTTTGCCATGTTGGGCGATATTACCCTGGCCGAACCTGGTGCGGTGATTGGCTTTGCCGGGGCGCGGGTTATTGAAGAAACCATCCGCCAGAAACTGCCGGAGGGTTTTCAACGCGCCGAATATCTGCTGGAACACGGCATGGTCGATATTGTCAGCAAGCGCAGTGGCCTTAAAGCCGATCTTGCTAATATTATCGGCCTGCTGACAAGCCGACAGGCTGGTGCAGTGAAAGGACAAAAAGCAGCATGATGATCATTCTCGCCCCCTATATCGCCGTGCTGGGGTTGATCCTGCTGGCCTTAATTTTTAACGTCATCAAGCACCGGCGTAAGTTTCACGTTGCTTTGGGTGATGGTGGGTTTGAAGACCTGCAGCGGGCGATTCGGGCTCATGGCAATTTTATGGAAATTGTACCGATGATCCTGATCATCATGCTGGTGTTGGCAGCATTACAGGCGTCTTTGTATCTGCTGCACCTGTTGGGTATCATGCTGGTGGCGGGGCGGATTATTCATGCGCGTGCGATTATGCGCGGTTCTATTCCACAGCGGCAGCTGGGGATGGCACTGGGGACGATGACGCCATTGATTCTGGGGATTATTGGGTTGTTTGCATACGCTCTTTAATCGTAATCTTTGCCTGTTGCGGTGTTTTGTGCGTGTAAAAAACCCAGCGCGGCGCGGTTGATGTATAGTTCCATCTGGGTTGGTGGGCCAGGAAATGAAATATCGATTCCGTCAGGAATGTGATAAGTGTATTTTTCATCAAGTATCTTTAATGGAAAATACTGATTACCTGATTCGATATGATCAACGGTCTTGTAGTCTTCATCCCGAAAGCTATATCCGCCAAAATTGAAATCTGGTGAAGAGTACCTTCCTTGAACCGCTATGTTTATAAAAGATTGCAGTTCATATCCACGCGCTATAATGGTTTCGGCGATTCCAGGGTGAATGCGAACTTTGGTCACGTGTCATATTCCTAAAAAAAACATCTACGACTTACGCAGTACTGTGACTTGCAGTACTATCCGTTTTAACAGCGAAAGCTGGTATCCAGCAAAATCAATAAGTTCTAGATCCCGGCGTTCGCCGGGAAAACAGGAACATTGGTATTGTGCGTAAGTCGTAACATTTTTTTGCGCAACAAAGCCACAACAGCAAAAACTTTTTTACAGGTCAGTTGCCATGGGTTGCACATTATGTATGGCTGCACTATAACACAGTTATGGTAAATGTTTCACCAACAATTATGGCGTATCTGCCGGTTTTTTTGTTCCTGATTGTGGCGGGTGGTCTCGCCTGTGCGCTGGTGGCGATGTCGCTGGTGTTTGGGGTAAATAAGCCCGATAAAGAAAAAAATTCTGCCTACGAATGTGGTTTTGAACCGTTTTCCGATGCGAGACGCAAATTTGATGTGCGTTTTTATCTGGTCGCCATTCTGTTTATTATCTTTGATCTCGAAGTCGCTTTTCTGTTTCCGTGGGCAGTATCGCTGGGAACGATTGGCGAGGTTGGTTTCTGGTCGATGATGCTGTTTCTCGGTGTGTTGACGGTTGGTTTTATTTACGAGTGGAAAAAGGGTGCGCTGGAATGGGAGTAGGGGCTTCGTATAACGTGCAGACCGGTATGGCTATTCTGCCGCCTGGTGCGGATCAGGATGCATTGCTGAAAATGGTAACCACAGAGATTGAGCAGAGCGGCTTTGTGGTGGCCAGTGTTGATAAGCTGGTGCGCTGGGCGCGCAGTGGGTCGCTGTGGCCGATGACGTTCGGGCTTGCCTGCTGTGCCGTTGAAATGATGCACAGTGCCGCCAGCCGCTATGATCTGGATCGCTTTGGCACCGTCTTTCGCCCCAGCCCTCGGCAAAGCGATGTCATGATCGTTGCTGGTACGCTCACCAATAAAATGGCACCCGCTTTGCGCAAGGTGTATGATCAGATGCCGGAACCGCGCTATGTCATTTCCATGGGCTCCTGCGCCAATGGTGGCGGTTATTATCACTATTCATACTCGGTAGTGCGTGGTTGTGATCGCATCGTACCTGTCGATATCTACATTCCAGGCTGCCCACCTACGGCGGAAGCACTTTTGTACGGCATCCTGATGCTGCAAAAAAAGATCCGCCGCACCG
>JANMDF010000273.1:0-2570 GCA_031376145.1 Alphaproteobacteria bacterium | reverse complement strand
CCGGCCACTTTCATACAGTGCGCGCAGCACATGCCGCCCAATACGCCCGAACCCATTAATTGCCAACCGCACGGCCATGACCAAAACTCCTGCACTATCATGATGAAAAGGAGTTCAGCCTATAGGCAAAATGATCCGCATGGTCAAGGGGTAGCACCGGTTTTTAACAGTTGTACTCCGCACCCTGGCTTGCTAGCCTGTACGCACTATGATCACAACCATTCCCAACCGCTGTATTCTGCGCATCACCGGTGATGATCGCTATAGTTTTCTGCAGGGTTTATTGAGCAACGATGCGGGCAAAGCCAGACCAGGTACTGCCGCCTATGCCTGCCTGCTCACACCGCAGGGGCGGTTCTTGCACGATATGTTACTATTGGCCGATCAGGAGGCATTATACCTGACCCCGGAAACATCGCGGGAACAAGATCTGCTGGATCGCCTCAACCGTTATCGTCTCCGCTCGAAAGTACAGTTGGAACTGCTGCCTGATATGCATCTGCTGCAATCATTTCAACCACTAACACTCCCGTTAAGTGCCCCAGACCCCAGACACCCGGATCTTGGTTATATGGGTATCTCTCCCACCGCCACACATGGGGGAGACTACCCCGCCTATGATACCTTGCGTATTCGCCTCGGCATTCCCGATGGCAGCCGTGACATGATTGTGGAACAGGGAATTTTATTGGAAAACAATGTGGATAAGGCCAATGGCATTGACTGGAACAAGGGATGCTATGTCGGCCAGGAATTGACTGCCCGCACCCACTATCGCGGCCTGGTGCGCAAGCACCTGCGGCCATTGCAATGTATACAGGGAACAATGCCTGCCTTTGATACTGTTTTACTACAAGGTGATATAGAGGTAGGCCGTCTGCGCTCCACACAGAGCGATCTTGCCCTTGCACTGCTACGTGATGAATCCCTGCAAACCAGTCTGCCGTTACAGGCAGCAGATGCCACATTTATAGTAAGAAACATAGAATGACATATTTAGCCCCTCACCCAACCCTATCCCCAAAGGGGAGAGGGCTTTCTTCTTCTCCCTCTCCTCAAAAAGGAGAGAGCTTTCTTCCTTCTCCCTCTCCCTTTCAGGGAGAGGGCGGGGTGAGGGTTACTGTGCAATCATTCAGCCACACATGCCTGTAATCCGCCGTTTACCTGAATCTGTCATCAACCGCATTGCGGCGGGCGAAGTCATCGAACGCCCCGCCTCGGTCGTTAAGGAACTCGTTGAAAACGCCCTGGATGCAGGTGCAAAAAACATCACTGTTACCCTGGAAGATGGTGGCAAACGGCTGATTATCATTCAGGATGATGGTTGTGGTATGGGTAAAAATGACCTGCTGCTGGCCGTGGAACGCCACGCCACCTCAAAACTTAACGATGATGATCTGGTCAACATCCGCACCCTGGGCTTTCGTGGCGAAGCCCTGCCCAGCATCGCCTCCATCAGCCGCCTGGATATCCACAGCGGTATCGATACCCAGCAACACGCCTGGACACTGCAAAGCCATGGCGGCAGCCAACCAGTTTTATCACCTGCCAGCCCCATGCAGGGCACGCGTATTCAGGTTGCCGATCTGTTTTATGCCACCCCTGCCCGCCTGAAATTCCTGAAAAGTGCCAGCGCGGAAATTCAGCAGGTGAGCCAGCGCCTTGAACATCTGGCCATGGCACGCCCAGATGTTGGCTTTCGCCTGATTCATAATGAACGCACCCTGTTTCACTATCGCCCTGCGCAGCAACCTCGTGAACGCTTGGCCGCCTGTCTGGGCAACAGCTTTATCGACAGCGCCATGCCGGTAGATACCACCCGCGAAGACTGCCGCCTGACCGGTTATGCCAGCCTGCCCACTTTTCACAAAGCCACCAGCATGAGCCAGTATCTCTTCATCAATGGCCGTCCGGTGAAAGACCGTTTGCTGCAGGCCAGTCTGCGGGTGGCTTACCAGCATGTGCTGGCGCATGATCGACATCCGGCGGTGGTACTGTTTCTGGATATTCCGCCGGACATGGTGGATATTAATGTGCACCCCGCCAAAACCGAAGTACGCTTCCGCGATGCCGCTGGCATTCGCTCCCTTATTATTGGTGCGTTGCGTGACGCGTTGCAGCAGAACGGCCAGAAAACCGCACCCAGCCTCAGTGATCGTACCCTGGCCGCCTTTCGGCCAGATGCTAACCCCCTGCCCGTACAAAGCAGTTTCACCTATGCCGCTATGCTGGCGGAAAAGCCCCGCGCCTTCCCTCCTCCCAGTCCTGCAGCCGTTACCGATGCACCACCGGCACCATCGCCAGTGATGGAACCCATGCTGGGTTTTGCCGTTGCGCAACTGCAGAATACCTACGTCGTCGCCCGCACCACCGATAGCCTGATTCTGGTGGATCAGCACGCCGCCCATGAACGCCTGGTGCTGGAAACCATGCTCACGGGGATGCAAGAAAAAGGCATTCAACGCCAGGCACTGCTGTTACCGGTGGTGGTGGATTTACCGGAATATCAGGTACAGCTGCTGGCAGCACGGGCAGGAGAGTTGGAAGCCCTGGGGCTGGCGATTCTTCGC
>JANMDF010000230.1:0-4882 GCA_031376145.1 Alphaproteobacteria bacterium | reverse complement strand
CGCCGCCTGTCGCGCTTCGTGCGCATGGGCCACACGCCCGGCCGCATGCACGTACACCCCGCCACGCCCAGCCGCGAGTTCCCCTTCACACTGGATTTGCGGCGGTGAAAGTGCCGCTGTGTTGCATGTCCCCATCTCCCGCGTTCGCTCCCTCTCCCTTTCCGGCCCCCTCTCCCTTGAGGGAGAGGGTTGGGGTGAGGGTGATTTTTCTGGTGAGGGTGACTCTCCACAAAGTATTAGTGTTATTCGAAAAGCCAGAGACCTACGCCGTAATTCCACAGATGCAGAGCGCCTATTATGGCAGCATTTGCGTAATAGACGGCTGAACAACCATAAATTTCGCCGTCAACATGATATTGGCTGTTATGTCGTGGATTTTGTCTGTCTTGAAAAAAACCTGATTATTGAAGCAGACGGCGGGCAACATGCAGATGACTGTCATCGTGCCAGTGATACCAGACGCACCAGCTTTCTCAGCCAGCATGGCTTCGCGGTGCTGCGCTTCTGGAATAGCGATATTATGCAGAATATTGGAGGTGTGTTACAGGTTATCACTGCTGCGCTGGAAAGTATCCCTCAGGGCAAAAGTCACCCTCACCCCAACCCTCTCCCTGAAAGGGAGAGGGGGTTAGAAGCCAGTAGTTCCCCCTCCCTTTCAGGGCTGGAGTGAGGGGGCTTATGAACTTTTCCGCTTATCACCGCATTGTCGTTAAAGTTGGGTCTGCCCTATTAGTTGACAAGGCCACGCTCAGCCTGCGCTACGACTGGCTGCAGGCACTGGTGGACGATCTGGCAGAGCAGATCAACGCCGGACGCCAGGTGGTGCTGGTCACTTCAGCAGCGGTGGCCGTGGGACGTGCCGTACTCAACCTTGGCAATGGTGCCATTACCCTTGAACAGAAGCAGGCAGCCGCTGCTGCTGGCCAGTTTCGCCTGATGGCCGCCTATCAGGATGCGCTCAATCATCACAACATCACGGCGGCGCAAGTCCTGCTGACACTGGATGATACCGAAACCCGCAAGCGGCACCTCAATGCCCGCCAGACGTTTGAGACGTTGCTGGCCATGCATGCCCTGCCGATTGTGAATGAGAATGATACGGTGGCCACCAGTGAGATCCGCTTTGGCGATAATGACCGTCTGGCAGCACGGGTAGCGCAGATGGTAAGTGCGGATTTACTCATTCTGCTGTCGGATATTGATGGTCTGTATACCGCCAACCCCCGCACCGATGCGACAGCACAGCATGTGCCAGTGGTGGAAAAAATGCGCCGCCAGATTGATGCCATGGCAGGGACTGCCGAAGTTGGAATCAGTACCGGCGGCATGGTGACCAAGTTACAGGCCGCCCGCATCGCTACACAGAGCGGCTGCGCGATGATCATCAGTGATGGTCAGCAACTGCATCCGCTGAAACACCTGGCGGATGGAGGACGACATACGTTGTTTAAAGCCTCTACCTCGCCCTTATCCGCCCGCAAAAAATGGCTGGCCAGTATGGTACGGCACCAGGGGATTTTATATATTGATCAGGGGGCAGAAAAAGCCCTGCTCTCTGGTAAAAGCCTGCTGCCTGCCGGTGTAACTCGCGTGACGGGTCGTTTTGATAAGGGGGATATTCTGATTATCAAGAATATGCAGGATCATGCATTGGCCAAAGGCTTGGCCAACTATCCGTCCAGTGATCTGGAACGCCTTGCCGGCAAACAAAGCCGCGACATATCCACCATTATCGGCTATCATGGCGGCGATGCGGTGGTGCACCGCGATGATTGTGTGATGCTGGATGACGATTGACGCGAAACAACTGGTACAGGAGATGGGAACAGCTGCCCGCAAAGCATCGCGGGTGCTGGCCTTAACACCTGCCACCCAGAAATCAGCGGCACTGCACCATGCAGCCGATACCCTGCTGCAGCGAAGAGCCGCTATTCTGCAGGCCAATGCCCTGGATCTGCAACTGGCAGAAGCCAAAGGGCAAAGTGCGGCTTACCTCGATCGTCTATGCCTGAATCCTGACCGTCTGCACGGCATTGCCGAAAGCTTGCGCGCCATTGCCGCCCAGCCTGATCCCATTGGCACAGTGCTGGCCGACTGGCACCGCCCAAATGGCCTGCATATTCAGCAGGTGCGCGTGCCCATTGGCGTGATTGGTATTATTTTTGAGGCTCGACCTAATGTGACGGCTGATGCCGGGGCGTTATGCCTGAAATCCGGCAATGCGGCTTTTCTGCGCTGTGGAGCCGACAGCCTGCAATCCAGCCTGGCCATTTTAGATTGTCTGCACGCTGGCCTGAAACAGGCTGGTTTACCGCAGGACAGTATCCAACTGGTGAACTCAGAAGACCGCGCCGTAGTAACAGCGATGCTGCAGGCCGACGGCCTGATTGATGTGATCATTCCGCGTGGTGGCCGTTCCTTGACGGAAACCGTAGCCCGTGAAAGCCGCGTCCCCGTCATTAAACACCTGGACGGCATCTGCCATATTTACCTTGATACGGCGGCCAGCCTGGAAAAAGCTGTATCCGTGGTGCATAACGCGAAACTGCGCCGTGTTGGGGTGTGTGGCGCGGCAGAAACACTGCTGATCCATCGTGCAATTCTCCATACCATTGGTAAAGCCGTGCTGATGGATTTGTTGGATGCCAGTTGTGCAATACATGGCGATGCTGCCTGTCAGGCACTGGATAAACGCATTCTCCCGGCCAGCGAAGCCGACTGGCAGACGGAATATCTGGCACCGGTTATTGCCGCTAAGACAGTTGCCAGCATTACGGAAGCCATGGAGCATATTCACCGCTACGGTTCTCACCATACCGATTGTATTATAACCGAAGATACCAGTGCAGCGGCGACTTTCACGACTGGTGTGGATAGCGGTATTGTCATGGTCAACACCTCCACCCAGTTCGCTGATGGGGGTGAATTTGGTTTTGGTGCCGAAATTGGTATTTCCACCGATAAGCTGCATGCACGCGGCCCTGTAGGGGCGCAGCACCTCACCTCCAGTAAATATATCGTTGTCAGTAATGGCAGCATCCGACCATAAACGCCTACCACCTGTGCCCGCGTTGCCAAGGTTTGCGGCAGGCTGTGGGCGAAGACGGGTAGGCATTCTGGGTGGATCGTTTAATCCCGCCCATGCCGGTCATCGTGCGATCAGCCTGCACGCGCTTAAAGCACTCGAACTGGATGCTGTCTGGTGGTTGATTACACCGCAGAACCCCTTAAAAATACAGCGTCCTGCGAATATGGACAAACGCCTGTACCAGGCGAGACATGTTGCCCGTCATCCCCGCATTACGTGCCTCAGCCTTGAACAGGATTTCGGCACCCCCTACAGCGTCCATACGCTGCGCTTTCTCCGTCAACGAAATCCTGAAACACAGTTTATCTGGTTGATGGGGGGGGATAATCTGCAGCAACTGGCAAACTGGTATCACTGGCCAGATATTTTTCGTGAGAATTGGATTGCAGTTTTTGACCGTCCGGTGTACAATCATAACAGGTTGAATAATAAGGCAGCCGTAAGATTCCGGTCTGCCCGCTTACATGCACGGGAGGCACGTATTCTAACCCACCATAAGAAACCCGCCTGGGTTTATCTGTACTGTGTTCTACACCCTGCCTCGTCGACGCTGATGCGTGCTAATGAGGGTACTGTATGGGGCTGAGTCTTAGTGAGCCTAATGGTTCCAGTACCGGTTTTTTCCCTTCTTTGCCTGGTTTTTCGCCGTATACCCTTCGTTCATTGAAAAAGTGTCTTGCTGATGGCAAGGCTGAGGATATCGTTGTGCTCGATATCCGTGGCAAGAGCAGTATGGCGGATTATCTGATCATTGCCAGTGGTACCTCACAACGCCACCTGAACAGCCTGGCGCAGCGTATCGGTGATTATGTACGCGGTAAATTCAATACCCATGCCTTGATGGAAGGCCAGCAGCAGTCCGATTGGGTACTGGTGGATCTGGGTGATGTGATTGTGCATCTGTTCCGTCCAGAAGCCCGGCGGTTATACAATCTGGAAAAATTCTGGGGCAGCGATTAACGGATAGCCCAGCGATACGCCAGCAGCTTGTAACTATATGAACCTTTTTTGCCATTTTTAGGGTAATCGGTGATAGAGACACGATTGCCCTGATTGCCGCCCAGCAGGGTAACAGCATCTGCGGTCTGTCCCAGGTAAAAACCAACATGCCCGCCATTGGTTTTCGTTTTACTGCGGGAAAAAACCGTAACTGCGCCAATTCTATGGGTATCCAGCCCTGCCCCCCACTGCCGCCAGTCCAGTGCCCATGCTGAATCCAGCGTAGATTGCCCTGCTGTTTTCAAACACCAGTTTACAAACGCCGCGCACCAGGCAGTAGCATCTGTCTGCCGGGCATCCCGCGGCAGGTGGTTAACCGTTGCCAAATATTCCAGGATACGGGGATTGCTTCGGTTTTCTGTAACGCCTATTTCCCGCCTTGCTATTTTCAACCACAGAGGTTCATCACTGGTATTTTCAGTTGCAGCCTCTGTCAGGAGGCTGGTTCGGGAAACGCTGGCAGGCAGTAGAATCGTCTGTCCGACATAAATTTTATCTGGATTCTTAATCTGTGGGTTACAGGCAATAACATCTGGGAGTGATAGCTTTGCCCAACGGGCAATATGCGACAACGTATCCCCTGGTCGTGTGGTATAAGGTTTGTAATTCATACACTCTATAATAGCATTTTATGCTGTGGGGGCAAGAGTACCGGAAAAAGATTTCTACCAAAAAGTCTCTGCGGGCGCACCCGTCTGGTGGCGAGGCTGGGAGACCCGCCGCCGTGCAGCAGAGCTGCACGCCCATTTTCTCTGTAGCCCTTTAAGGCTACAGAGAAAATGGGCAAGATCGTGC
>JANMDF010000217.1:0-2216 GCA_031376145.1 Alphaproteobacteria bacterium | reverse complement strand
TACTATCGAGTATTCACGAAGTTGGAGAAGCAGTAGACGAGTATCTATCTGGCGACGAACCACTAGTGTTGCACAACAGCCTCGCTGAAACTATACTATCGAGTATTCACGAAGTTGGAGAAGTTAATCTTTGCGACGAATTTCGGCTACCGTCAGGACTACAGGGCCTAGACCTGCGCGTCCGCGGGTTTTCGGTTTGCCTACACAAAGGGCCGCAAAGGGTTCCCTGTTTTGTGCTGCTGCTGCCTTTCGGTTGCCGCGACTCATCGGAGTAGCTAGCTCTTTCCAGAAAAACTCCCTGTGCAACTGCCAGTTGCTCGGGGAAGCTACTCCCCTCAGGTACGACTCGGATTCCTATGAACCCTAGCACTAGTGGTTCGTCGTCAGATAGATACTCGTCTACATCAGAGGAGTCTTCTGCTTCTCCAACTTCGTGAATACTCGATAGTATAGTTTCAGCGATGCTGTTGTGTTAAATCTGCGTTGCACGGTGTAGGCGAAGGTGCCGTTACCGTAGTAATAGGAATTATTGCCGGTGCCGACGATGTGGCAGTAACCGGTGTTATTGGTTGGACACTTGACGGTGTTCCTGGTGACCCGGGAACCGGTACCTTTAGGGCTGGGGGAGCCGGTGTAAACCCCCATTGTTTGACGGTGTGTGTGACGAATCAACTGCCGGTGTTAGCGATGTAACTGGAGCCGGTACTATTTACTGATTACTTGCCGGTATATTCGTGTAAATATACGGCGAAATGTTATATTTTATAACTGTAATTGTATGCGAAGCATTCTACAGAATAAACTTCATACTTAATATTTATTGATATTAGCATGTTATGAGCATGTGGTAACGATTATAGAGTAATCGATCGTTTTAAACGCATACTTTCGTGACTTGGCACAAAAATATGTAGAAAACAAATTTCCCCTTATTTTTGGGTTAATTTTAAGCTATTATTTAGCTGAAAAGAGCGATGACTCAAGCAATAACTCAGTCATTTTCGCTTCTGAGAGATGCCCGATGGCTAAAGCATTAGTTTGATTGCTCTTCGGCTGTTATTCGGTTCTAAAATAGAACAAATTTAAGGTAAAACGAATTTAACATTATTTTGGATTTAATTTTAGTCTAATATTGACCTAAAATCTTCCCGAACCTCGGGAAGATTTTTAATCAAGCATTTTGAGCCAAGTTAGAGCGACTGACTCGGTTTGATAAGAGATTGGTAATTAAATCTCATCATTTATCTTCTATCTGTGCATGCTTTGCAGTGCATACAGACGAATTGATACTTTTGTGGAGTATATTGCCACTTGATTCGATAATCGTAGATACTGAGTACAGAACATCATGTGGACGTTACTAGGAAAGTCAATTCAAGAAATTATTGAGTCCCTTTTATAGGGGTAATCATAATAGCAACTGCAGTAGATTTATCACTGCAAAAGTTGACAAATGAAATGTCAGTAAAACAAAATTTTATGTCTCTGTCTGAGACAGGAGAAGAGGTTGTGTTTAAAACAATTTGCATAAATGCTGTCAAAAATTGCTTACTAAAGCACCGATGTGCAATTATTGTTTTACTTTACATACGTATGCAAACAACATAAATGATCGTTTAATCATCGTAACATCACACGATGTGGATGCAAAATTAGTAAAGTCACGATTGACATTTGAGAAAGCAAACTTATGAATGCTAACTGTTCGAAATGATATCTGAATCTGTTTAAAATATCAGATATTAAAATTCTTTCATCATTGTAAGCTAACTAAAAGCTTATGCACCATGAATGAGGTGCTACCTATCAATAACGAACTTTGACATTCTTCGATGTCATCCATGCAATGCATTGGAAATTTTTGGATCAATGCGTCTGGAGCCACTTTAAGTGGTTTCCTAGATAAAATGCTAAACGATAGTTAGCAAAGTAATAAGGCAACTTTGTTGTCTTACCTTGAAACTGTGGCATCTTTGGCCATCAGTTCAGCTTCATGACACCATCGTAGGGTGCATGTTCGAATATTTCATCATCTTACAGATATAGATATGCCACGATTGGCTTCATCAGATGTATCTATGTTGTCATCTGTGCTCGGACTAGCCGATTTCTTTCTAATTTTAGGGGACGATGCCCTGCTGGTTCCAGAGATCGAGCTCTGGTTACCAGTATGTTTTGTCTTATCACCAATTCACAAATTCTGCGCAAAACTATAG
>JANMDF010000190.1:0-3106 GCA_031376145.1 Alphaproteobacteria bacterium | reverse complement strand
AATACCTGACAGATGCCGCATGTGCTCAGGATCAGCGGCCACTGACAGAAACCGTGCCAGCATGGACAGGCATACCAACCCTGTATCTATATCCGGTGCAGCGGTTGTTTCCAATGCACCGCCAGCCGCAGACTCTGCCTTTTCAGGCAGTTGTGGTTCCGGCTCAGACGCAGGGTCTCTGGGTGGTTTTTTTTGCCATGATGTCCGTAATTTAGTAACGGCACGCACACTAGCCATTCGCACCCTAAATGCAAGTGTTAATAGCGGTGTTACCCAGTATGCTTACCACCCATCAGTTTGTCATCCCGAAAGCTGGTTTTCTCCATAAGCATTGCGAATGGATAAGAAAACCAAGCTATCCTGGATCCAGCCTTAAAATTCTGGATTCCGGATAACAGGCACATCTTCCAAGGCATAGCCTTGGATTTGCCTATGTTTCCGGAAAGACGGAGAGAAGTGATGGGTGGTAAGCCCAGTATGCTTAAACGGATTCTTCCAGGTCTTTAATGACATGCGCAATCACTGCCTCCCAACTGCCTAATGTCTCTTGAATATACGCCTGCATTGCTGGATACCATGCGGTTTTACCATCCTGAACCTGCCACCGCCAGTCGTGATAACTGGCCAGTAGTAAAGAGGTGGGCTTACCCATTGCACCGGCGAGATGCGCAGTTGCCGTGCAGACACTGATCACGCGATCCACACAACCAATAACACTGGCGGTATCACCAAAACTGTCAACGTGCGCCATACCATCAATAATAATGCCTTTTTCAATGGCGCGACGCGCTGTTTTTGCCCGCTCTCCAGCTTGTAATGAGACAAAGCAGTACTTATCACCCAATGCTTTAATCAACGGCAACAGGTGATGAAACGACATGGATCTACTGGCGTCATAAGGATTTGATGGATCCCCACCCCAGCACAGACCAATGGTTGGCCGCTCACTGAAACGCTGACGCTGTTGTGGCGCAGATAGGTACGGTATTTCTGCTGGAATCGTTGCTACATTTGTCCCAAAAAACAGCGGACAGCTGATCAGGGACACATGGTAATCATGCGCGGGAATGTGATCATAGTGCGTATGCACATCCCGAATCCAGGGCAGGGTTTTAAACAGGTCTGCCATATTAGGCGGTGAAAGCAGGTCAACAACAGCACCAAGATCAACAAGATGCTTGCAGTATCTGGCAAACTGGATCAGATCCCCTGCTCCCTGCTCGCCCAATGCCATGACGACCTTGCCTTTAAGATTGTCTTTGCCGTTCCACATCGGACTGAACAGTGGACTGACTGTATTACGATAGCGTTGTCCCAGAGTACTGGTCTGCCAGCGATGCTCATAATTACGCCAGCCGTCCTGCCAGTTGCTCTGCATCAGTTGCAGACATCCCTGGGCATAGCGTACATCGGCATTATTTGGGTAATGCTTGATGGCTTCCTGTATAGTCTTATCGGCAGCGTTCAGATCGCCTGTCTGCTGATAGGCAACATTCAGATCAATCAGGCTGGTGATATCAGTGGGAGAGATTTTTAAGGCCTGCTGAAAATACTGCACGGCTTTTTTGGGTTCCAGCATCAACAGGCTGCATTGTGCCAGCGCATTTTTTACTGCTGGTTGATCTGGAAGTTGTTTGTCCACTGCTTTAAAATATGCCATGGCACGCGCACCATCACGACAGCGCAGGTAGTGATTGCCCAGGGCAAGATTAGCCTCCAGCATTGCCGGTTTGCGTCGCAAAGCAACGTCCAGCTGTTTTATACCAGCATCTGGCTTGCCAGCCATGACGAGCGCGTTGCCAAGATGATAGGCACTTTCCGCCGTTTGCTGCAATGAATCCGCCGCTGTATAATAAGCAATCGCATCATCCAGACGGCCAGCATTAAAGGCACAGGCGGCAATATTATGCAGTGTTCCAGCATCACCTGGTGTACAGTACAAAGCACGCAGAAAAGCTTTTTCGGCACTGACATGATCATTTAGAATCAAGAAACATCTTGCCAGATCAAGATGCGCCGCCTGGTTATCAATCAGGAACTTTGATGCCGTAAGCAGTAATGGTAATGCAGCGCGATGCTCTCCCCTGATCATGCGGATACGACCCCAGGCATGGGTGCCATAGGCTTTGTGATCTTCAGAAATATTGAAAAAAGCTGCTTTTTGATTGAGCAGGGCTTCAGCAGTATCAATGCTGCCCTTACCAATCAACGCCATGGCTTCCAGGTATAATGCCTCTACCGGTGGTGTTGTCTGTTTGCGCAGATCCTGCAACAATCTTGCTGCCTGGATAAAATCCCCTGTATTGATGGACTGTTGGGCACTGCTTAATACGTCCTGCAGTTGAGCGCCTGGTTTGATCTGGGTAAGTGTGGCGGCTTTGGTCATGATTATCCTCACGGTTTAGTATATTATTTTCGATACACTAAGCATGGCATGGTTAATATGTGGTTAACATTACCAGTTTTCTAAAGGAACCTCTGCAAAAGCTCTCTGTCATTCCTGCGCTGTGCGCATGAATGAACACCTTGAGCATCATTTTTCATAATGATACCGGCATTGAGCAATAAGGATCATTTCATCCTGTATTTTATACACAAGCCTGTGCTCACGGTTAATGCGCCTTGACCAGTAACCCTGCCATTGGTATTTCAGTGGTTCTGGCTGACCAAGCCCCTCAAATGGGGTGTGTATGATGTCTTTAAGCAGCGTATTGATACGTTTTAACAGGGCTTTGTCATGCATCTGCCAGTACAAATAATCTTCCCAGGCATGATCAGACCATAATAGCTTCATTCGCCTATAAGCACCCGCAGTGTGCCTTTATTATCTTCCAATTGTGTAACGGCATCCTGCAGGCGTGCGGCGTTAACAGGGCTACACATCAGGTAAGCCGTTTCTTCATAGGCCTTGAAATCTGCCAGCGACATCAGCACCGCTGCTGGCGCATTCTGACGCGTAATCAATAATGGCGCATGATTACCATTCACTTTGTCCATATATTCGGCAAGATTCTGGCGTAGTCCGCTATAGCTTACGGTATCCATCACTACTTTCTCCACACAATACCAGGACTTACGCAAAATAACGATGTTTCCGTCTTCCCGG
>JANMDF010000136.1:0-1805 GCA_031376145.1 Alphaproteobacteria bacterium | reverse complement strand
GGCCGCGAGATGCCTGTGCTCATCATCGACCAGCTCCATTGCGTGCCTCCATCAGACGCGATGCCCTGCAGCGTGACGGAAGGGCCCATCCGCGAGCTCACGAGGAGCAGACCTGACTCCGAGAGCGCGACCTTCGGCGTGCCCTGAATTGGCCGAGACCACAGGAACCGCGAGACCGGGATCTCGGCGACGACCGGGTCGGCTTGATTGCCGGTCTGGTCCGCGATTGGCGCTGCGCGGATCAAGGCCGCGACGACATTGCCTCGAATGCGGGACTCGCGCGCGCGCAGGAGGGGCACCTCAAAACACGAGCAGGACCCGGACGAACAGCCACACGAGGCGCCCGGCGCGGGCGCGATCACCACGCCTGAGTCGACGATCGTCAGGTCGGCCACCGGCACGGCTCTCCCTCCGTCGACCTCCGCGCGAATGATCGCCGACTCGTTCTTCTTCCACGCGATGGCGTTTCGCGGGTCGGGGTCAGGAAGGCTCGCCGGCCGCGGCACGACGGTCAGCACGACGCCCGGCGCGACGGTGTCTCGCTCGATGGTCACGCTCGTAAATGGCCCACCATCGGGCCAGCCCGCGACGAACGTCTTGTTCCCTTCAGGTGCCGCCATCGGAAACGAGCCGGTGAAGACTCCGCTGCCACCGCTCAACGGACTCGCAGGCCCGCGCGGTCCGAACAGCGGCACCGACGTCAACGAGGTGGGCACCGGCCCTCCACTCCGCGTCACGCTCAAACGCGCCGGTACGCTCGCCGTGTTGAACGCCAGCCCCGCGTCCGGAGAAGTCCACGTCAGGGTCAAGTTGAGCGAGTCGCACGCGCCGCCGTCGATCGTCGCCCGGCAGGTCTGCCACGGCTGACACGACGTCACGCACGAGGTCGCAACCACCGACACGCTGTCGAACGGGCCACCATCCCAGCCGGCCGTCAGCCGATGGGTGCCCGCGATCGCCGGGAGCGAGACGGCGCTCGGTACGCCTGACGTCACTGAGGTGTTCGTTCCGAAGCTGCTCGTGAGCGGCACCGTCACGACGAACGCGCCGCCGTCTCCAAGTCGGGCGCTGACCTGCACCGGCACCGACGCGCCGGCGTCGTAGACGGCCAGGCTCGGCGGAGTCACGAAGCTCAGCGTCAGGTTGACGCAGCGGCCGCCATCGAGGCTCGGCTCGCACGGCGCGTACACGGGACAGCTCGACGGGCACACCTGCGCCACAGCGCCGCCTGCCGTTCCGCCGCTGCTTCCTCCCGAGCTGCCACCTGCCGTCCCGCCGCTGCTTCCGCCCGAACTGCCACCTGCCGAGCCGCCCGCGATTCCACCGCTGCTGCCTCCGCCTGCGCTCCCACCCGCGTCGCCTCCAGCGGAGCCACCACCAGCGCCTCCGGCTGTTCCCCCGGCATCCCCACCAGCCACACCGCCTGCATCGCCACCAGCCATCCCGCCCGCGCTTCCTCCGCTGGCACCGCCGGCGGCGCCTCCCGCGACGAGGCCTCCCGACGTTCCTCCAGCCGCGCCGCCCGCCCGGCCTCCCGACGCTCCTCCGCCCACCGCAATGCCGCCGCCCGTCGCGGCGCCTCCACCGGCCGCCGACATCACGCACTTCTTGTCGACGCACGCCTGCCCGCGTGGGCATGGCGGAAGCTCAGGCCCGCACGAATCGCCGATCTGCTGCGGGCACCCCGCGAACACGACGCCGACACCGATGATCGCCAGCCACTGGACCTTCACGCGACACCCCCATGATCGAGCGCCAAGTCTATGCGGGCCCCCGACGCTCCTTGCACCGATTCCTCGCTCACG
>JANMDF010000075.1:0-3451 GCA_031376145.1 Alphaproteobacteria bacterium | reverse complement strand
TACCTTGACTGCCATGATGACACACTGAATCGGCGGTTTATTGTTACGCGGCGTAAACATCCGCTGGATGACAACAGCAATACCCTGAAAAGTGCCATTGCTGCTGAACGTCTTATCCTGGAGCCACTCCAGGTATTGGCTGACCATTACATTGACACAACAGACACACAGTCCAACGGTCTGCGGCAACTGTTACAGCAGATTTTTGCCGCACAGGGGCGTTTGCCGGTTGTGACGGTACTCTCTTTTTCCTATAAGGTGGGGGTGCCGTTGGATGCAGATCTGGTTTTTGACGTACGCTTTTTGCGCAATCCCCATTACGTAGCAGATTTACAACAATTAACCGGCCTTCATCAGGAAGTTGCAGCCTTTGTAAAAGCTGACGCAAATTTTACCGGTTTCATGGGTATACTATATAATTTTCTCAACTTCCTGTTGCCACAGTATCATAAAGAAGGCAAAAGCTATCTGACTATCGCCATTGGCTGTACCGGTGGTCGCCATCGTTCTGTGACCGTGGCGGCTGATCTGCAGCAGTGGCTATTGCATCAAGGCTGGAACACGCATTTAATTCATAGAGAAATTTAATGACGATGATTGGTATTATTCTGGTTGCGCACGACAATATGGCTTCTGCTTTGCGCAAAGCCCTGGAACACATTGTGGGTGCACAGCAAAATCTGATTGCCATTGATATCTGCGCTGATGACGACATGGAAGTGCGCCGCCAGGATATTCTGGATAGTGTTGCCAAGGTTGATACCGGCAAGGGTGTGGTGCTGTTGACCGACATGTTTGGTGGTACACCATCAAATTTATCGCTTTCCGCCATGGACAAGGCGAATGTTGAAGTCATTGCTGGTGTTAACTTGCCTATGCTGGTTAAACTGGCCAGTATTCGTAATGATAAAACCTTGAACGAAGCCGTAGATATGGCGCAGGAAGCTGGTAAGAAGTATATTAATGTGGCGTCGAAACTACTCGACTAACCGTTGATACATAATATTCGTGTCTACATACCGTTGCAGTGCGGTGTGGAAATAGGCTTCCGGGACAATTCCAATAACCTTAAATCCAAGGCTTTTCCAGAGTGCCAGGGCTTTTTCATTGGTACTGACCACGCTGTTAAACTGAATGGCGCGAAAGCCCTGACGACGGCATTCATCAATCATAAACTGTCCCATCGCCCGCCCTACCCTTTGGCCACGAAAATCCGGGTGCACCATGAAAGAACCATTGGCAATATGCTTGCCATGGCCATCAAAATTCGCCCGCATCATGAACGTACCGGCGACAGCATCGCCTGTTATGGCTTTAAAAACCTGCTGATGTGGTGCAAACCAGATCTGCTGCATTTTTTCAGGTGTATGGGCAGGGTCAAGGCAATGGCTGTTATCATGTTGGATAACATACTGGATCACAGGCCAGAGTCGTGGAAATTCATCCACCCTGGCAGGCAGAATAGCAATGGCAGGTAAGGGCATTAGAACGGAATTTCATCATCCAGTTCAGCTGCTGCAAAAGCAGGGGCTGCCTTTTGGCCACCACCAAAATCATCGTTACCGATGCTATCCTGGTAGCCACCACCAGCGACAGCACCGCGACCACTTGCACTATCCAGCAAGGTCAGTTCGCCTTTGAATCTGGAAATAACAATTTCGGTGGAATACCGTTCAGCACCGGTCTGATCTGTCCACTTGCGGGTTTGCAACTGGCCTTCCACATAAACTTTTGATCCCTTGCGCAAATACTGTTCAGCGACACTGGCAATATTATCATTAAAAACAACCACGCGGTGCCACTCAGTTTTTTCTTTGCGTTCACCGCTGGCTTTGTCTTTCCAGCTTTCTGATGTTGCTACAGAAAAATTGACAATTTTTGAGCCGTCCTGGGAGGCACGCACCTCTGGATCCTTACCCAGATTGCCGACGATAATAACCTTATTCACGCTACCAGCCATGATGCACCTCGCTTGTTACTGTTATGACTTACGTAAGGCATCCCTGTCATCCTGAGCACAGCGAAGGATCTTCTGCCGATTACGGATTCTTCGCTATGCTCAGAATGACACAAGTGCTTGTTTCACGTAAGTCGTTACTGTTTTTTTCCTAGCTCCATAATGGGAAAAAGTAAAGTGTTTAATGCACCGCCCCCAGAAACGCTGCCTCAATGAGTGCCTTTGTATAGGGCTGCTGCGGCTGTGTCAGGAGTATGTCAGTCGGTGCACTTTCCACTACCCTGCCCGCCTGCATGACCATGATGTGATGTGACAATGCGCGCATAACGCGCAGATCATGGCTGATAAAGATATAACTCATCTGATATTTAAGCTGTAATTTCCTCAGCAGATCAACAATCTGCACCTGGGTAATCACATCTAAAGCGGAAGTCGGTTCATCCAGTACCAGCAGGGCTGGTTTCAGAATCAGCGCACGCGCAATGGAAATACGCTGCCGTTGACCACCGGAAAACTCATGGGGATAGCGGTTGATCATCGCTGCATCTAAGCCAACCTCCTGCAGTGCGCTGGCAACGCGTTCCAGCCGTTCGGTACGGCGCATGGCGGGCTGGTGCACGGTAAGACCCTCGGCAATAATATCGCCAATGGGCAGGCGCGGGCTGAGACTGGCAAAAGGATCCTGGAAAATCACCTGCATTTTTGCCCGCATGGTACGCAATTCGGTTTTGGTCAGTTTAGCCAGGTTCGTGTTCTGAAACATCACCGTACCGGTTGCCGGTATCAGTTGCAGTAATCCCAATCCCAGTGTACTTTTTCCAGAGCCGCTTTCACCGGCAATGCCCAGCGTCTGGCCGGGGTACAGCGTGCAATCGACACCATCAACGGCATGCAGGATTTTCACAGGCCTGCCCCAGAATGAACGTTGATGCACAAACGTCACCCGCATATCAGTGGCTGTCAGCAGCGGTTTATCTTGTATGTACGGTGATGGGTTACCGTCAGGAAAGGCATGCAGCAGTTTATGCGTATAGGAATGCATGGGGCGCACGTACAGATCGTCAATAACCTGCTTTTCAACAATCTGTCCCTGCTGCATCACCATAACCCGCTTAGCAATACGCTTGACCAACCCCAGATCATGAGTAATCAGCAGTAAGCCCATTGCGTGTTCCTGTTGTAATCCTTTCAACAGATCCAGTACTTGCAATTGTGTTGTCACATCCAAAGCGGTTGTTGGTTCATCAGCAATCAACAGGTTGGGTTTGTTGGCAATGGCCATGGCAATCATCACACGCTGGCGTTGCCCCCCGGACAGCGTGTGTGGATACCCAGCCAGGATACGATCTGCATCACGCAGGTTCACCTGCCGCAACAGATTAATGGCCTGCTGCACGGCGTTATCGTGCGATACATCCTGATGCAGACGGATGGTTTCCACCAGTTGCTTTTCAATAGTATGTAACGGATTCAACGATGTCATCGGTTCTTGAA
>JANMDF010000074.1:0-4483 GCA_031376145.1 Alphaproteobacteria bacterium | reverse complement strand
GAAGACCGATCTGGAGCGCATGGGCGGCAAAAAGGACATGAAAGACCCGCGCTTCATCATCAACCACGGTGATGAAGCCGACCTTAGCCTTATCACCCGCTCATCCGACGGGCAGTTGCTGTTTCTGGTAAATAACCTGACCAAGATGAAAAACAACACGCCACTGGGGAGTCGTATTGCTGAAGTGCATAACGGTTCATCCCTGTTCACCGGTGATGCCGGACAGGGGGAAAGCAACATTCGCCGCTGGATTCTGGAAAATGACTGGCTGGAAGCCATTATTGCCCTGCCCACCGGGATGTTCTATAACACGGGTATTGCCACTTATATTTGGGTGCTTTCCAACCGCAAGGAAGAACGCCGCAAGGGCAAGGTGCAACTAATTGATGCCAGTGGCTGGTATCAGCCGCGCCGCAAAAACTTGGGCAAGAAAAACTGTGATTTGGGGGATGCCGATATTGTCCGCATCCTGCAAACTTTTATGGATTTCAAGGAAACCGAGCAGTCGAAGATTTTTGACAATACCGCGTTTGGCTTCTGGAAAATCACCGTCGAACGCCCCTTGCGCCTCAAAAGCCAGTTCACTTCCAAGGCGGTAGAGGCGTTGCGGTATGCCAGCGGTGATGAGGATTTGCGCAAAAGCCTGTATGCCCAGTTCGGAGATGATATCTACAGCCGATGGAACCCGTTACGCGCTGACATCGAAGCCAGCCTGAATGCCAATTCAAGTAAAGGCGAAGACGATGACGAGGGCGAAGAAGACGCCCCCAAAGCCACGTTGCCGGAAAAACGCCGCAAAAAACTGTTGGATCCAGCAACCTGGCAACAGGACAAGCGGCTTCTTGAATGCGCCCACACTCTGTTCCAGCACATCGGCGGCGCGGTGTTTGACGATCATAACCGGTTCCGTGAAGCGGTGGATGATGCCATTGACACCCTGAATCTCAAAGTCACAGGTGCCGAGCGTAAAGCCATCCTCAAGGCCGTAAGCTGGCGGGATGAGGCCGCCGCGCCCGTGATTGCCAAAATCCACAAAACCGGTAAAGCCAAGGTCGACCCCCTGTATGGACGGTTTGAGGCCACCGTGGACGGCAAGCTGTGCGTGGTGGAGTATGAATCCGATACCGATCTGCGCGACAGTGAACAGGTGCCGCTGTTGGAAGCTGGAGGGATTGAGGCGTTCTTCCGCAGGGAGGTATTGCCCTATACGCAAGATGCGTGGATTGACGACAACGCCACCAAAATCGGCTATGAAATCTCCTTCACCCGCTATTTCTACAAGCCGCAGGCGTTGCGCAGCCTTGAGGACATCCGGGCGGATATTGAGGCTCTGGAGCAGGAAACAGAGGGGCTTCTGGATGATATCCTGCTGAAAACAAACGATAAGGCGGCGTGACAATGTGGCGTAGATTTTTCATTAAGAATCAAGTAGTTAACGATTGGTTAAGGCAAGAAAAATCACATTTTGTGATTGACACAGCGGCGGGTTTGTGGTTATGTATTATCAATAGTACCCGCCAAGGCTATGCACGTAAGTGTACCCTCAAATCGGCAGGTCTTTTTGTTTTTGGGGGCTGCCAATGACAAAATGCCCCTATACCAAGCCCTTTAAAACGTATGCCGAGCAAGTGGAACAGCTTCGCTCACGGGGAATGATTATTGAGGATGCGCAAAAAGCAGAATTTGCCTTGCGGCATTTCAATTATTATCGGCTTCGGGGCTATTGGCTGCCCTTTGAAGCAGAAAACAATGTTTCATCTCAGCATATTTTCAAAAATGGAACGCGTTTTGAGGATGTGTTGGCGGTCTATACCTTTGACCGTAAACTGCGCCTGTTGTTGATGGATGCGGTTGAGCGCATCGAAATATCGGTCAGGGCGCAATGGGCTTACTGTGTCGCGCAAAAATACGGCTCTCATGCTCACTTACACAGCGGGTACGCTTATAATCAGCAACGCTGGGCTGAACACCTCGAAAAGCTGCGGCATGAAGTCAATCGTTCCAAAGAGGCGTTTATTGAGCATCACCGCGAAAAATATCAGGAGGAGCTTCCCACAGTATGGGCGGTGTGTGAGGTCATGTCCCTTGGGTTGCTTTCCCGTTTTTACGAAAATATTCGGTGCCCAGACACACAGGCGGCGATTGCTGGGCAGTACGGCGTGCATCGGCGTGTTTTTAAATCATGGCTGCATCATTTATCCGTGGTCAGGAACATTTGTGCCCACCATGGCCGCTTGTGGAACAGGCATTTGCTAAAGCTGGAAATTCCCAAGAAACGCCCGAGCCTGCTGGCGGGGGCGTTTGTGAAAGACTCCCCCAAACTCTACAACACCCTGCTGATGCTGCTGTATCTGATGGATGTGATTGAGCCGGGGCATGATTGGCGTGGGCGGTTGCAAGGGTTGCTGGCGGAAAGTACGGGCGTTCCGCTGAAGGCCATGGGCTTTCCCGAAAACTGGCAAGAAAAGGCCATCTGGCAAGGGGGTGCGGCATGAGTCACACGTTGCAACCCTATCCCGCGTATAAAGATTCGGGTGTTCCATGGCTTGGGCAGGTGCCGGGGCATTGGGAATTAAAACGGACGAAACAACTGTTTCAAGAAAGAGTAGATAAAGGCTTTCCTGATGAGCCACTGCTCACCGCTACGCAATCACGCGGCGTGATTCCAAAAAGCCTTTACGAGACAAGAACTGTTACAGCGCAAAAAGGGCTGGAGACGCTTAAGTTGGTAAAGGTCGGAGACTTTGTTATCAGCCTGCGTTCTTTTCAGGGTGGGATAGAATATGCCTATTATCAAGGCATTATAAGTCCTGCCTATACAGTTCTAACGCCAAGAGCCGGAACGGATGCAGGTTATTACAAGTATTTTTTGAAATCATCTTTGTTTATCAAGGCACTTGCAAACTTGTTTGTGACGGGAATACGCGAAGGGCAAAATATTAACTATCCGAAACTTAGTTGTGAATACCTGCCAATTCCCCCTCTTGAAGAACAAACCCAAATCGCCCGTTTTCTCGCGTATCAGGAGCAGTGCATCAACCGCTATATCCGCAACAAGCGGCGGGTGATTGCACTGCTGAATGAGCAGAAGCAGGCGATTATCCAGCGGGCGGTGACACGCGGCCTCGACCCCACCGCCCCCCTCAAACCCTCTGGCGTGGAATGGCTGGGGGATATTCCGCAGCACTGGAGATTTGCACAAGTGCGTGGAGTGGCAAAAGTTGTTCGCGGCGGTTCTCCGCGTCCGGCAGGTAGCCCCTTATATTTCAATGGTAAGCATACGCCGTGGATAACGGTAGGCGAATTGACAAAAGATAACAGCCTATACCTGATAAGCACCGAAACATTTCTTACGGAAATAGGGGCACAGCAGAGCCGCGTCATCCAAGAGAATACGCTTTTGTTAAGCAACAGTGGAGCTACTTTAGGCATCCCCAAAATATGCATGATAAAAGGTTGTATCAATGACGGTGTAGCAGCATTTCAGGGCTTGAGGGATGATATGGATATCAAATATTTTTACTTTTATTGGCTCTCTCAAACAAAGCATTTACTTTCATGGGTTAGCCATGGGGCGCAGCCAAATCTTAATACTCAAATTATAGGAGGATGGCCAGTCACTATACCTCCCAAAAGAGAGCAAGAAAAAATTGTGGAATTTGTGACATCAGAAACGGCACTAATCGAACAAGCCATCTCCCGCCTCCACCGCGAAATCGACCTTATCCGTGAATACCGCACCCGCCTGATTGCCGATGTTGTCACCGGCAAACTGGATGTGCGCGGGGTGGCGGTGCCTGATAGTGTGCCCGATGAACCCCTAGTCGATGAACTTTTACCCGATCCCCTTGCCGATGACGCCGCCACCACCGAACCTGAAGAAATTGAAGAGGCCGCCTGATGCCCGTGACTGATACCTCTGAAAAGGGGCTGGAAGCCCTGATTGTTCGTTATCTCACCACCGTTGGGGGGTATGTGCAGGGCGAGAGCAAGGACTTTGACCGCGCCTATGGCGTGGATACCGCCAAGCTGTTGGCCTTTCTTGCGGCGACCCAACCCGACGCACTGGAACGCTTGCATATTCAGGAGGCGGGGATTGAGCGCACGCGGTTCCTCGCCCGTCTGCAAGGCGAAATCGCCAAACGTGGCATTACCGATGTGCTCCGCAAAGGCATTCACCATGGCCCCGTGCATGTTGAGTTGTTTTACGGTTCCCCCAGCCCCGGCAACACCAAGGCCGCCACCCTTCACGCCCAGAACATTTTCAGCATCACCCGCCAGTTGCACTACAGCAATGATGCGGCGCGCCTGTCGCTAGATGTGTGCCTGTTCGTCAACGGCCTGCCGCTCATCACCTTTGAGCTGAAAAACAGCCTGACCAAGCAAACGGTGGAAGATGCCGTACAGCAATACAAGCAGGATCGTGACCCCCGCGAACTGCTGTTCCAGCTTGGCCGGTGCCTCGTGCATTTTGCTGTTGATG
>JANMDF010000069.1:0-2090 GCA_031376145.1 Alphaproteobacteria bacterium | reverse complement strand
TTGGTGCACCTTACGAAGACAACAGTGCGAAGCAGCTTGGTGCAGCCTATGTTTATCAGCAGGACAAAACTGGCATGTGGGTGCAGAGAAGCCGCCTGACCAATCCAAGCGAGGATCCAAAACAGCGTTTTGGTGCCAATATTGCCCTGCACGATGGTTTGCTGCTGATTGGGGCACCGAATGGTATCGCCTATGCTTTCAGCCAGGATAAAAATAAATCCTGGGTTAATACAGCCACGTTGTTTGGTAATTATCCCAGTGAAGACAATCTGTTCAGCAGCACATTGGCCATCAGTACCAGTGATATTGTTCTTGGCCTGCCAATGCCGCAGCGCGCTGACATGACGTCCGGCACTGCTTACTTCTTTCAACGCCCCTGACGCCGATAGCGCGTTTCTCCCTTCTCAAGGAATAACTCCATGGAAAAAATACCGATGACGCTGCAGGGCTATGAACGCCTGCAGACTGAACTAAAATTTCTGAAAACCGAAGAACGCCCCGCCATTATCCGTGCCATCGCTGAGGCACGTGAACATGGTGATTTGAAGGAAAATGCTGAATACCATGCGGCACGCGACCGGCAAAGTTTTGCCGAGGGTCGCATCCTGGAACTGGAAGACAAAATTTCCCGCGCCGAAGTCATTGATCCCACTAAAATGACCGGTACTTCCGTAAAATTCGGTGCGACTGTCACCTTGGTTGATGAAGATACCGAAGTAGAATCAATCTATCAACTGGTGGGGCCTGATGAAGCCAACATCGAAAAGAACCTGTTATCCATCACCGCACCATTAGGGCGCGCCCTGATTGGCAAAAGCCAGGGGGATGCCGTCGAGGTTGTCACCCCCAGTGGCGACAAAAGCTATGAAGTCCTGTCTGTGCGGTTTGTTTAAGGTACGTTCGTACATCGCACGGTTTCCTGTGGTAGGTCAGCCTCAGGCTTACGCACCGGTTGACCATTAAACTGCACCGCGCCGGTCTTCAAATCAATGCCTGCCTGGCCAATGGCAATTTCACTGCCTGGCAACACACCGTCACCATAATCGCCGGTTTTCTGCAGCACATTAATGCCCACCGCGTCTGGCAGGATAATGGCTGGCGGGTTCAAGTCGGCAGGCACGCTGCCCTGTTCCTGACTGGGCACATACGCGGCATTGGGTATGTCTTTACAAACCACTTTTGCTTCAGCAGCCGTGGCCAGCAGTACCAATGATATACAGTGTATTACCCTCATTCCGTTTTGCCGCTCACCTTCTGCCAGGCGGCCGTCACTGTTTCCATCATGGCAGCACGATCACCCTGCATGACCTGCTCGATCATCGACGATTGATCATCGTTACCTGTTGACGCTTTCTTACCCTTGTGGATTTTTTCTTCTGTCGCAGTCGCCGTACCGACACCAAGATGCTGCATGACATCTGCCGTAATATTCCCATCATAGCGCTGACAGACAACGGCCAATAATAATGAAACCATGAGTTTGTTCATAAAATCTACCTGAATATGTATATAATTATCAATATACGACTTACGCGAAACGCCTCTGTCATCCTGAACGAAGTGAAGGATCTCAATACCCTGCGGGATTCTTCGCTACGCTCAGAATGACACAATTCCTTGTTTCGCGTCAGTCGTACAATAAAGCCAGACGGCACGAATATATTGTGCCCCTGGTAACTTCTCTCTATAGTACCCACAACGTTTTAAGCAACTGTTAAGCCCCCATGACCTTTGGTTTTACTGACATTACGCTGTATCTGATTATCTGGTGGACAGTCATTTTCATGATGCTGCCGCTTGGCATGCATCGTGAGGACAGCAGGATGCTGGCGGATAGTCGCTGGACACTGAAGCGCAAATTTCTGGCTACCACTGCCATTACCACGGTACTGTATATAATGATTAAGTGCATCACCACCTATACTACCTTCAGTTTTCAGTCATGACCATCCGCACCCGTTTCGCCCCCTCTCCCACCGGTTTTCTGCATCTGGGCAGTGCCCGTACTGCTCTGTTCAGTTGGCTGTTTGCCCGTCATCATGGTGGCGTCGCCCTGCTCCGCATCGAAGATACCGACCGGCAACGCTCCA
>JANMDF010000068.1:0-15369 GCA_031376145.1 Alphaproteobacteria bacterium | reverse complement strand
CCGAAGCCGCACAGAAAACCCTGTCGATTCTGTCTCTGTACGGCAATGACACCGGTGCTGGTACGCTTTCCAAATCTCCTCCTGCTTCCAAGCTACACTAACCTATACCTTGCTCTGTTAAAGCTCACAGGGGAACGCAAGTTCCCCTGTTTTTTTGTGTTAGTGTTCAGATGGGCACCTCTATTAACGCCTCTTTTGTTTTACCGGCGAACGCCGGTATCAAGGAAAAACAATAAGATGGACTCCGGCTTTCGCCGGAGATACAGGGTTAATAGAGGTAACGCTCAAACGCCGCGCGGGCTTTGCCGCTCGCAAAATTCTTTTGGTAATCTTGAGATGCGAGCGGTATATACCGTTTGCATCTGAATTTTTGTAATTTACTTCTACCTCAAGCGTATTGATTGACATATTGACCCAATATGGGGCATGATAGGGGCATTAAAAGAGGTGTCCCGATGATGAAAGTGTCGTTTGCTGAGATTGACGAAGCCTATATTCGCAGCAAGGTGCAGGCGGGTTACTATAGCAGCGTTACCGAGGTGATCCGCGATGCGGTGCGCCGCTTACGGGAGAGTGAGCAACACAAATTATCCACCGCCTTAGAAGTGGGGGAACGAGCGATTGCAGAGGGAAAAACAAAGCCGTTTACTTCCGCCTTACTGGATGAAACCTTCAACCGCGGGGTGGAGAAAGCCAAGCGCGGCGAGAGAATAAGCAGGGCTGATGTTACCCCCTACTGATTATACGCTTATCATCACTGACCCTGCCTTAGATGATATTGAAGCCATTGCTAACTTCACCACGTTGCAATGGGGCGAGCAGCAAGCTGTTGTGTATAGGGGCGTGGTTTCTGCTGCCTTAACCGCATTGCACGCCAATCCGGAACAAGGGCGCACGCGCTACGGTGTTGCCGCAGGGTATAAGGGCTGGGGGGCAGGGAAGCATGTTATCTTTTACCGCATTGAGCAAGCCACTATATATGTTGTGCGTGTCTTGCATGACAGTATGGATTTTGCGCGTCATCTCTAACAGGGCTTACGCAAAATAACGATGGTTCCGTTTTTCCGGCAAAAGCCGGAATCCAGAACTATTTGTTTTTACTGGATACCAGCTTTCGCTGGTAAAACGGATAGTGCTGTAAATAACGCTACTGCGTAAGTCCTGTCTAATATAATCTATATCTTACTCTGTTAAAGCTCACAGGGGAACGCAAGTTCCCCTGTTTTTTTGTGCTGGTGTTCAGAAAAGTGCCCCAGAAAAGTGCCCCAGAAAAGTGTCAGTGTGTGACATAACACACAGACGTTTGCTGCCTTTTCTGCGATATTGGGCACCTTAACATGAAAGGTATCGATTATGGGTAAAGGGTTTGGACGCAGGCAAGAACCATGGGAAACAATGGATTTTCTCACATTGGCAAGTTATTTCGTCAACATGATGAGCAGAAAAGTTGATGCTCTGAATGAGACCCTGAACGGGCAAGGACAAAATTGTAAAATACTGAAATTTAAAGATAAATATTATGCGGCAGCTTCCGTCCTAACTGTATTAGAGGAAAATCCTTTGCTTCTCGAACAAAGGATTATGCTCATTTATCCGGCACCGTCTACGCACCCGTTGTTTAACAGGTTTTATGCGGAGGTTCCCAATCTTGATCTTCTGGATAAGATACCTAATATGCGTATAGAAGATTCTGGAGCATGGGAAACCACAATTGCACAATCGGATAATTGTTTGCAGTCAGTGGCAGTAGACACAGCGAAACTATACTCCCAGGTACAGTCAACCCGGATTTTCAATGCTATTCTAAAAAGGCTGGGTACATTACAAAATGATCCTGAAAAATATACCGCGTACTATTGTAAACCACTTCGAGTTGATACAATCCAGGGTGGTTCGCTTCTTGAGAAGATCAGTGAGAAGGGGGCAGCAGTAGAGGATATTTTGAAGGGTATGGAAGATCCCGATATTCTTCGAGCGGTTGTTAAAATTATTTCTCAGCAGACAGCATCAGCAGAAGTTGCTGTTGAAGAAGCAGATGTGACAATATCTTCAGAACCAGAGATTGTGCAGGATAGTGCGCCGCGTAAGGAATCGCCTTGCCACAGCAACGGCCATTACAGACAATTGAATCTGGATTTCGATTATCAACCGCCAACAGACATTACCCAGGATGCCGCGTTGACGCATTTGCGGACAGTGGTAGCAACAGTTGCAGGAACGCGCCAGCCAGATGCACAGCAAGTACAAACTTTGCAGCAGGCATTGCTGGCAGCTATTCCGCAGCGGAAACCAGCAAGAGCAATGCAACAGACATGCGGCATGCAACTTAACGAACAAGGGCTGCTTCAACTGCAAAACATGCCATTAGCAAAAGTGATCGGACAGAATGCCTATGTTGAGCCGGTGGTGATCGAAGCCATGGCGCGTCTGCTGGAGGCGGCAACGGCAAACCGCTAGTAGAGCATAACTTACAAAAACTGGATTGCTTCGGCTAGGCCTCGCAATGACGGAGAATCATGCTATGTGCGTCATTGCTAGCAGAGCGAAGCAATCCAGACACACAAAATTTGAAGGCTATAACCTGCTAGGCTGCTTTTTTCACCTGCGCCACAACTTTTTCCGCCGCGTCAGCCAGATTTTCGGCAGAGACGATGGGCAGGCCGCTTTCGGCCAGGATTTTCTTGCCCAGCTCCACGTTCGTGCCTTCCAGGCGTACAACCAGGGGTACGGTGAGGCTGACATCACGGGCAGCGGCAATAATGCCTTCCGCAATGATGTCACAGCGCATGATGCCACCGAAGATATTGACAAGAATGGCTTCGACGTTGGGATCAGACAGGATGATCTTAAAGGCCGCTGTGACACGTTCTTTCGTCGCACCACCGCCCACATCCAGGAAGTTGGCCGGTGAAGAGCCATAAAGTTTAATAATATCCATGGTGGCCATGGCCAGACCCGCGCCATTGACCATGCAGCCGATTTTACCATCCAGCTTGACATAGTTCAGGCTGTGTTTCTGGGCTTCCAGTTCCGCCGGGTCTTCCTCATCCTCATCACGCAGTTCTTCGATGTCAGGATGACGGAAGAGGGCGTTGTCATCAAAATTCATTTTGGCATCCAGGGCGATGACATCACCTTTGCCGGTAACAACCAGGGGGTTGATCTCTACCATGCTGGCATCGGTATCAAGAAAAGCGGTGTAGAGTGCCTGCAGGAATTTGCCGCAAGACTTTATTTGATCGCCTTGCAGGCCAAGCGCAAAAGCAACTTTCCGGTTGTGATAGGCCTGCAGTCCAGCTGCCGGATCAATGGAAAATGTCAGAATTTTTTCGGGATGGTGTTCGGCCACTTCCTCAATTTCCATGCCGCCTTCGGTTGAAGCAATCACCGTTACGCGGGATGTTGAGCGATCCACAAGCATGCCCAGGTATAATTCACGCTTAATATCGCAGCCATCTTCGATATACATGCGCTTGACTTCTTTGCCCTCAGGGCCGGTCTGATGGGTGACCAGGACTTTACCCATGATCTCATTGAACTTGGCTTTGACGTCATCAATGGATTTTACCACCTTGACGCCACCCGCTTTACCGCGACCGCCGGCATGAATCTGTGCCTTAACAACGTATACCGGCCCGCCAAGATCATTGGCTACCTTTACGGCTTCCTGTTCAGTATAGGCAACACCGCCCTTAGGTGTGGCAACGCCATATTTTCTAAGCAGTTGTTTGGCCTGATATTCGTGGATGTTCATGAGAATGGTGCTCGCTGTTGTTTGTGCTCTTGTAACCAACCACAAACCGCTTGGCAAGTCTGATATCACTGCTTTATGCTGTACATATGTCCAGAACATTACTTACCATTGCTGCCGTGCTATGCCTTTCGGCTTGCGTTAATAAAGCCGCCACGGTCAGCAGCAGCCTGAATCAGACCGCCGCGCCGGAGCGTTTCACTGTATGCCGCAATCATGGTTGCCGTGAACAGATTCCGGTGACGCTGGATACTGATACCTGGCGGTTGATCAGTAACGTATTTCGTGATGTTCAGACAGCACATGAAGAGCGTATAAAGGTGGCCGGGGCTATTGGTCTGATGGAGCGGCTGGTGGCGGAACAGGCATTGACCAAGGCCGACCAGGCGCGTAACGTTTTTTATTATCATAACACGCCGCAACTGGATTGCGTGGATGAGAGCGTGAACACTACAACATATCTGACATTATTCGCCCAAAGGGGCTTGCTGCGCTGGCATGACGTTGGAAAACCTGCCAGACGAGGAAATTTTTTCAATGGGTTACCACATTTCACTGCAACAATGCATGATCGTGCCGCCGATCTGGATTATGCGGTGGATTCCTGGTTTTTTGCCAATGGGGAAAATGCCGTGGTATTGCCATTAGCCACCTGGCAGGATGGTTGGCAGCCACCGCCTGGTTGAGTGATGCACATTGGTTGCACAATTAGGCATAATTATAGGAACCTCTGCTGCGTATGAAGCCCCCTGGATCCCCGCCTTCGCGGGGAATTCATCCGGTTTTGCAGCAAACACTAAACGAATTCCCCGCGCATGCGGGGATCCAGTGTCTTTTATACGGAATATAGGATGTTCGTGTAATGTTCCAACCAGCTATAGTTCTGGCCATCAACGACCGGCAACCTGATTGCCGCCCTTGCTCCCGCCACCACATTTCGCTGCAAGCTGCTGCTGCAGGCTGCGCATCTGCTGATCCCGGGCGGCGGGGGTTTTATTACCGCCGCTGAACAGGATGTAGTTCGTTCCTTTTCCAGGGCAGGCCTGGCTGGAAACACCGGCATAAGCGGCATCTGCCGTATACCCGGTCTTGGCAAAACCAAAGCGTCCACCATTGGCGGGGTAAAAGCGCACATGACCCGGGATAACCCGACCATCACTTAAGACCGCCCGACCATCACGATCATTGAAAATCGCCAGCCATTCCTGCGGGGCTTTGTGTGCGTAGCTGCGCAGAATGCTGAGGAATTCACGTGCCGTGGTGGCAAAATGACGGCTGCCATTCATGCCGGGATACGCCCCATAGCCCTGTACATTGTCAGGGTGGCCACTGCCGTTCATTACACAGGTGTTACTGGCAATACCGTGTTTGCGGATAATATAGTTTACCGCATCGACATAATCGCGCCATGTACCTGATTTCAAATCTTTACCAGGAGCCCGTACGTAAAAATCACGTCCCAGCATGCCGGCGACAGCATCGGCAGCACCGTTGTTAGAAGCCATCGCCATGGCCTTAAATAAATCAGACAGCGGCATGCGGGCTTTCAAAAGCCAGCGTTTGTAATCCGGCACATGCTTATCGACATGTACCATGGTGTTCAAGCTGATGGGTTGACCATAATAACGGCGACCGTTATCACGCGCCCAGCCCAGCATCATGACCGGTACCATTTTCCAGGTGGAGGCTGCGGCAATGCGCTGATCCAGGTTTTTCGAAAATTCCGGTAACAACCGCCCCGTTTCAATCTCAATCACGCCCGTGGTATGATACTTGGCGTAGGCCGGCATGGATGGTGCATGATCACACATCTGACGGGTGTATCCCTGTGGAATGCTACTGGCCGCATCAATACGGTTCAATACAGGGTTTTCGGCTTTCGGGTTGCGCCATTGCTGTGCAGCTGCGGGGTTATTCGCTGCCAGCACAATATTTTCAGTAGGCGTGGTATCAGTATGTGCGCTTGCATCTTCGCGTCTTACCAATCGCAGTGGAGCAGCTGGTACTGGGGCACGCAGACTCAGGATTTCGGCCTGTTCCTGATGTTTGCGGGCGTATTGTGCTTCCAGGCTATCGGCGGGGGCTGCCTGTCTGAACTGCACATTGACAGCCGGGTCAGGGCGTAAGGGTTCGGCGCGCAGTGCTGGTTGGATAGTCAAAGGCCTTACGGCAACAGCATGTGATGGCACTGTCGGGGTTGCAACAACCGGTGCAGCAGGTGCCACCGCCGTTGGCGATGTCGGGGTGTTGTAAAATATGTGACCGGTACTGGGGTCAACTCTGGAGCCGCCGACGGGTGCGATGTGCAAGGTGGCAGTCTGGGGCGATGTGTAACGCATGTCGGACGCCTGTGCCGACGCGGCAACGCCCAGCATCAGCGCCAGAACGCTTATGGATTTAAAAACAGGAGTCATAACAACACACATATCAAATTTTATGATTCTTATAGATAAATTGTCTTTTGTCAAGGATGTTGTGCCGGGCATGATACTGACGCTCAAGAAGATTGATGGGATTGTTGATGAGGAGCGTACCAGGAAAGCGTATACATATTGTAACCATGCCAGCCGTTATTGTTTACTGTTGCATTTCTCAAGCGTGTCCGGCAGTGCCGGATAACATGTCGGGCGCAAAACCAATCTTGGCAATGGCATGCTCCCACTTGTTTTTAAGGTCGGCATCGAATACCAGCCTGTGGTCTGGCTCTACATGCAGCCAGTGATTGCCCTGAATTTCCGCCTCCAGTTGGCCGGGACTCCAACCTGCATAGCCCAATGCTATAAGGACGTGTCGCGGGGCATTGTTTACCGCGATTGCCTGCAGGATGTCAACTGTGGCAGTGATGCCCAGATCATCGCCCAGTTGCAATGTGTTTTCCAGATTACAGTTATCCAGAGAGTGCACCACAAAGCCGCGTCCATTTTCCATGGGGCCGCCATAGTGTATGGGTCTTGGCGTCAGCAGGCCAGACACAGTGATATGAAGTTGTTCCAGCAGGCTGGAAAATTTCAAGTCGGGCAGGTGTCGATTGAGAACAATACCCATGGCACCATTATGGTTGTGCATGCAGACCAGCAGGACGGCTTTCTGGAATCTGGGATCATTCATCGATGGCATGGCCATCAACAGCTTTCCTGCCAGGCTGTGCGCATCTGTGCTGATCTGGTCGCCTGGTGAAAAAATCATCGTAGCATCCTGTGTTTAGCGTTTACCTTACCGGGGAAATCGTTAATTTCAGGTAATTGTAAAACCGTATTATACATGCATTATTGAATTATGTCCACGTCAGCCACCGTTTTTACAGATCAGTTGCACACTGTTCACACTATCCTGGATGCAGTCGATGCACAGCTTGCTACGCATGATGCTGTCAAGCTGGAACCACTGTTAGACGAGATTAACCGACTGTGCCAGTCTGCGCAGACTCTGGCCGATCAGGAACGGCAGGATGCCTATGCCGCGATGCAGGAAGTACTGGCGCGGGTAGATGTGCTGGTGCATACGTTTACCGAGCATACCCAGGCGTTACAGCGTGAACTGCTGACTACGGCCAGCAGTAAAACGGCAGCACAGGCATATACCAACGCCAAGAAAACTGACGTATGAATACGGTAGATTACCTGCAGGCGTTGCTGGCACTGATTTTTGTACTGGGGTTGCTGGCGTTGTTGCCACATGCGTTGCGCCGCCTTGGGTTGTCCAGCAATATCGTGCAAGCGCCGGACAGTCCAGACTTACTGCAGATTCTTGCAAGCAAGCCGCTTGATGTGAAGCATCGTTTTGTACTGCTGGGTGTTGGCCAGCGGCGGTATGCTGTATTATTAACAACCGGTGTGCCGCTGCTGCTGGAGCAATGGCAGGAAGAACCACAAAAAATGGTACAAACAACAGATAGGGCAGGCGATGCAGGTATTTAAGGCATGTTGCTGTCATGCTGAGCGTAGTGAAGAATCTCCATATATCGGGAGATCCTTCGCTGTGCTCAGGATGACAATCGATATTTTGCCTGAGTTTTGCGGTAAGGCAGTAATAAAAGGCATACTCCTGGCTCTATTGATGGTGGTGCTTGCGCCGCTCGCTGCACATGCGCAATCGTTAAGTGTTGATCTGGGCGACGCTGTGGACGGGCAAACCACAGGGCGGATTGTTCAGCTTATCGCCCTGATTACCGTGCTGAGCCTGGCGCCGTCACTGCTGGTGATGGTGACATCGTTCACGCGTATTGTGATTGTTTTCTCCTTTGTGCGCAGCGCGCTGGGTTTGCAGCAGACACCGCCAAACACGGTATTGGTAGGATTATCTCTGTTTCTGACGATGTTTATCATGCAGCCGGTGTTTGAAACGGCGTATGATACAGCCATTGCCCCGCTGGTGAATGAGGAAATCAAGGAAGAAGAAGCCTTAAAACGCCTGGGTGTGCCATTTCATGCTTTTATGATGCGCCAGGTGCGCGAACGCGATTTGCGGCTGTTTCTGGATATTGCCAAGATTGACAAGGTGGAAAGCCCGGAAGCCACACCGTTCCGCGCCTTAATCCCGGCCTTTATGATTTCAGAGTTGCGGCGTGCCTTTGAGATTGGTTTTCTGGTTTTTCTGCCGTTCGTCATTATTGATATGGTGGTTGCCAGCATCCTGATGAGCATGGGGATGATGATGCTCCCCCCCGTCATGATTGCCCTACCGTTCAAGTTAATTTTCTTTGTGCTGGTGGATGGCTGGTACATGCTGGCGGGGAGTCTGGTAAGGAGTTTCGGGTAATCCAATAACCGGTTGTGATGCCCGCTCTGCCCTGTTATATACTTATCGCACATGAAGAATGTGCGATGTAACGCTCAAATGCCGCGCGGGCTTTGCCGCTCGCAAAATTCTTTTGGTAATCTTGAGATGCGAGCGGTATAGCGTTAGAGCATGCTTAATGAAACCGGCTATTTCCTGCTTATTCTGGCGTTTACACTGTCGATAGTTATTCTGTTGATGCGTGACCGGCGGTGGCTGCAATCCTGCAGTGTGATCACAGCAGGCTTAACCGCCTGCAGCTTTGCAATCCTGCTGCTGGCGTTCTGGCGCAGCGATTATTCCCTGGAACTGGTTGTGGCACACAGCCACAGTCAGTTGCCGGATGCTTACCGTCTGGCGGCAGCCTGGGGCAATCATGAAGGCTCAATGCTGCTGTTTGCCTTAATCCTGACCCTGTATGGGGCTGCATGCACCAGAACAGCAAGCATTGTCACCATCCGCCTGCTGTCGGGGGTCAACAGTATGATTCTGTTGTACTGCATCAGTGTTTCAAGCCCTTTTACCCGCCTTGCCGATCCCCCCATGGAGGGGAATGATTTGAATCCACTGCTGCAGGATCCCTTACTGATCCTGCATCCACCGTTTTTATATCTTGGCTATATTGGCTTTGTTGTCCCTGCCGCCATGGCAGTGGCAGCATTAATTACCGTTGAGGATCGTCGGATACTGGCCAAGGCCATGCAGCCCTGGGTGCTTTGGGCGTGGGCGATGCTGAGTATCGGCATTGCTCTGGGGAGTTTCTGGGCATACTATGAACTGGGCTGGGGGGGCTGGTGGTTCTGGGATCCGGTGGAAAATGCCTCACTGATGCCCTGGATTGCCGGGACTGCCCTGTTGCACACGGTGGTCGTGCAACGCAAAACCGGCAACCTGGGAAACTGGCTGGTGCTGCTCGCCATCAGCAGTTTTTTATTAAGCCTGATGGGTACATTTCTGGTGCGTTCCGGTGCGTTGACCTCCGTCCATACCTTTGCCAGTGATCCAACACGCGGCCTGTTTTTACTGGCTATCCTGACAGTGATCGCCCTCGCGAGTTTTGGTGTGTACGCCTGGCGATATAGCGTGCAGTTACGCACCACAACACCGCTGTTGTCCCGATTTGGAGCAATCATCGCCAATAATCTGCTGCTCATGGGCATGCTGCTGATCGTGGCGACAGGAACGCTGTATCCCCTGCTGGCACAGGCATTCGGCCAAACCGGTATGAATATCGGTGCGCCTTATTTCAACCAGGCCATGATACCACTGGTGATCCCCTTTGTGCTGCTCATGCTGATGCAGCCCTGTCTGCGCTGGCAACGTCGCCTGTCACGCCCGCAATTGCGTTTCACCCCCATGGCTGTCGCTCACAGCGGGTTTCTGATTTTTCTGCTGGGGGCAGCCCTGGCAGGATTCCTGAAACAGGAAAAGACGGTATATCTGACCCAGGATCAAGGCGTACAGCTCGCTGGCTATGATATTATTCTGCGCGGTGTAGAGAATGGGGAGGGATCAACGTATCGCACCGTACGGGCAACACTGGATGTTCAGCACGATGGGCGCACCATTGCGCAACTGCACCCCGAAAAAAGATTTTATCCCATGCGCAATACCGTAACGCGGGAAGTATCGTTAACGGTGGTGCGCGGCTTCAGTGACCTGTATGCAACACTTGGTGAACCTAAAGACGATAATCAACAGGCATGGGCAGTGCAGATTCAATACCACCCCTGGCTGTATCTGGTCTGGGGCGGCTGGCTGTTGATGGCAATCGGTGGTCTGATGCGGGTATGGCGATGACCTGGAAACACGACCATATTCTGCTGGTTCTGGCCGTTATTGGCAGTATCATGCTGTATACATGGCTGGGTAACCCCCGTATCCAGGATCAACCGCTGGCCGAACGGCTATCGGTCATGCGTGTTGAAGAACAGGCCGCCATGCAGCACGCCAACACCCTGCTGGCACAACTACAGAACAATCCCATGCAGCCCGCCATCTGGCTGGAGCTGGCTGCCATTCATACCCGCTATAAACATTATGATAAGGCCATGGCGGCGATTAACGGTGCGCTGCTGCTGTTACCGATACACCCTGGCCTGCTCATGGCCAAGGTGGATATTCTCATCAAACAGGAAAATGGTCTGGTCACCGATAAAGCCGCATCCATGTTACAGAGTATTTTACAGATTGCGCCACAAAACGTTGCGGCTTTATACTATATGGGGATGTATTATATTCAAAGCCAGGAACTGAGCAAAGCACGCCCCTACTGGCATCAAGTGCAAACACTGGCGGCAGGGAATGAGCCTTGGTTTGCAGACTTTTTACGTAATAAAAAGGATTTACTGGGAGAATAGCCCGATGACCCAATCGTTATTAATTGAGAAAACGCGCGCCGCCATTGCTGCCAGCCAGGGTGACTGGCCACAGGCGAGCCGCTTGCTGGCCGAATGGGCAGAAACCGATCATGCTTTGCTACTGGCCTTATCTGCCCCCTACTTGCGGGCAGCAGCAGCGCATGTTGTGCAGAAAACTGCCGAAAAGGATAAAGATGCTGCTGTTTCACCCGTAAAAGCCCTGACCAGTAAACCAGCCCCCAGCTTTGATGGCGCGCCTGCCCGTAAAATTACGGCAACGGCACTGACGGATCAGCTGTGGGATCAGATTATCGAAGGGGTGCAGGCTACTAATGGTGATATGGACGCTGAACAACACAGCAAGGCACTGCGCACCATTGCCAAAGCCTTTATGGCCAAGCGTCTTGATCAGATGGCAGAAAACCGCAAGCTCTATCAGGGCTATCGCAAAACACCACAATAATGAAACAGACCGTAGTCAAATCCTGCCGGATTGCGGGGCGTGGTCTGTGTACACTGCTCAGTCAGCTGTGTACCGGCTTTGTGCTGGTGGCGCTGCTCTTGCTGTTATTCTTCAGTACGCGCCAACCCGGTAATCTGCTGGCGGCACTCATCGAAAAAGGTATTGCCTGGCAGTTACAGGCCACTGTCAATAGTGCCGGCGCTTATGTGCGCTGGGACAGTGCTGCACAGAAGCTGACCGTTGACTGGCAGCAGCCGTCTATTCACCTTCATAACCAGCAGGGTTTTTTCAACGCACAGCGCCTACAGGTGCAGTTGCGCTATTTCTGGCAGGAAGGGCCACATCTGGCGGTGGATGATGTCCTGCTGTATCAGCCAGCGGCCAGGATGATAGTTACCGCACAGGACAATCCAACGCCACTGCCGATGCAGGTTGAACGCCTGCTGGCACAGTTGGCAACACCCTTTGCATTCCCCACCAACCGTGTGTTGATTGTTGATGGTGTTGTCCAGGTTGATGGGGACGATGCCATGCCCATTGCCAGGTTCAGCAATATGCAGGCCAGTGGCAATAAAACCAGAAAAGGAATGTTAACGTTGGCAACATTTTCGGTGCAGGTAAATGACATTGTCATGCCTTTGCAGGCACGCATCGATGTGCGCATGCCTCAAGAAAAACGACATATCAGCAGCATACTGGCACATGTTGCCATGCAGCCGCAGGAAACGACCACAATGCAGGTGGCAGAAGCGGTGACGATCAACAATGCCTTTGCAACCCTGGAAATCAATCCACAAGAGCAATGGCTGCACTTAAGGGATGCCGGGGTCAATATCGGTGCATCAACATTGCGCCTGGAAGCCAGCACCCGTAACACCCCTGCAGGTATGCAGTTGAAAATGCTGGCCAGCGGCCAGCATCTCAGCTTTGCCCAGGGGATGGCACTCTGGCCGCCTGGTCTGGCACCACATCCCAGGCACTGGCTGCAGGAAAATGTGGTGGCTGGTGACGTGCCCAGCTTAAGTGTTTCAGCCAACCTGCTGTTACAGCAGCAAACTGGGGTGTTGACCCTGCAGGATCTGTCCGGCAGCATGACCATGGAAAATTTTACCGTTGGCTATTTGCCCGGTGCCTATAAAGTCATGGATGCTAAGGCACATGCGACATTCAGCTCGGACGCTATTGTTATTATCGCCGATAGTGCCACGCTCAACGCATTACCGATTGGCCATGCAACACTGACTTTTGCAGATTTATCTGCCAAGCACCAAACACTGCATATTATCGGCGATATCCAGGGTGATCTGTTAAAACAGTGGCAGATTGCCGAAGCTATTACACCAGCTATCGCAAAATATGGACTGAAAAGCAGCAGTTTGAAAGGCACCGCTGCGACACAGCTTGATATAACCATTCCATTACTAAAACACATTGCCACAGAAGACCTGAAATTCTCTATTAACAGCAAGGCCGAACAGGCAGCATTTCAGGTGCCACATACAGATATCATGGTAAGTCAGGCAACGATTGCCGCCAGTATAACCCCTGCGCTGGTGCAGGTTGACGGCACGGGTACTATTGCCGATATGCCGGGAACGTGGCAGTGGCAGGCATTCATTGACGGTAAAAATCCCCTGATCGAGAAAGTGACTGCCAGGGTGCAGGCAACGCCGGAAACGCTTGCTGAGCACACCGGCATCAACGACTTATCAGACTACGCTGTGGGTCGTGTTCCTCTGGAACTTATGTACGAAAAACGACGGGATAATAAGCGGGAAAACATACAGCTGTCCGCAGACCTTACAGCCGCAGATTTAAAAATTCCGTTGCTCAGCTGGCATAAGCCAGCAGCGCAACCGGCTAATTTTACAGCCATGATGCATGGCCAGAACGGCAATTTTTCTGTTCTTGAAGATGCCACGTTCAACAGCGGGAAGGACAGTATCAAGGCAACTGCCAGTCGTTATACACAAGACAACAAAAACAATTTCAATGTTGTTGTCAGTACATTTAATCTTGCTGATACGGCGTTAACGGCAAAGGTGCAAAAAACCAACGCAGCCGCTTATATTACCGCTGACGTGGAACAGCTTCGCCTGAAAAAACTGCCCAATAACAGTGGGGAGGAGGGCTTTTTTAAACGCTGGTCGCGTACACAACCGGTATCCGTGACCGCCAGCATCAAAGAGCTGCAGATCGCCGGCGCAAAACCTTTACGGAATGTTCGGCATCGGGGCAGGTTTACCAACGGTGCTGCCACCTTGATGCATTTACGGGCAGATGTGGAGGGGCAACCCTGCAGCGTCCTGATGGATCCACGGCCAGAGAACACAACCCCAGATAAAACAACCCTGGATAAAGCAACCCTGGACTTTAAGGCTGTCTGTACCGGTAAGGGCGGGGAGTTTTTGAATGCGCTCAATATTTACCCCAACATGATGGGGGGGGATTTGAACATTACCGGCACCGTAAACCAGAAAGACGTCTTTAACGGTAACCTGCATTTAAAAGATTTTCGACTGTTGAAGGCACCTATTCTGGCAAAAATTCTGACGATTGGCTCTGTCATAGGCCCGTTGCAGCTGCTGACCGGTAAGGGCATGCCATTCGGGGATCTGCGTGTTGATCTCAGTCAGGATGGCGACAACGTCACCGTGCATAAACTTAAAATGACCGGTAATTCTATCGGTCTGCAGGGTGTTGGTAGTATTGATACTGCTGAAAATCAGATTGATTTCAAGGGGGCTGTTATCCCTGCTTACATGCTGACACGGGCAGTAGAAAATATCCCACTGATTGGTGGCTTGCTTACGAATGATAGCAAAGAAGGCCTGATTGCTATGCGTTTTCAAGTGTCAGGCAGTATGGATGATCCCGATGTCAGCGTAAATCCACTGACTGCATTAACCCCCGGTTTTCTGCGTGGATTGTTTGATATTTTTTAATGGCGACACACGCAGAAAGCGTGTAGATAGTCAGCATATACCTATCGCACATGAAGAATGTGCGATGTAACGCTCAAATGCCGCGCAGGCTTGCCGCTCGCAAAGCATTGTCGTTATAATCTTCAGACGCGAGCGGTATATCCCACTGTCCTAAAAAGAAAACGACCATGGCTGATGCATCTGCTCAACGATCCCGTAACGCGATATTCTGGCTTTTACTGCTGGTGCTGACATTGTTTGTCGTAGTGCTGGCCGTATATTTCTACAGCCGTGAAACTGATCCGGTGGTGCTGGCTGAGGCGAAGAAATCCCCGCAGAGTGCGCTGATTGATGATGCGGCCGCCCTGAAAACATCTTTTAAACGCATGTTGAGTCTTGGTTATAATGCCTACGACATCAATATTGGTGCCGGGACAACCGGCGATATGCAGGCGGAAAATGGGTTGATGCCGAAAATACAGCTTGATGCATCGGAATTTGTCACCAGTGACGCTGCCTGGCAGATAGGTGGGGGGCAGATTGTCGGTGATTATGACAACAAAGCACCGGATATTGTGTTTTTCATTCAGGGGCTTAATAAAAGTGTCTGTCAAGGCATCAACGCCGCCCTGTGGCAGGATGATCCAAAGGCAGAACCCGTGGCCAGCGGTGTGCCGAATGCTGCCTGGGCACGGCGTGCTGCTAATCTGCTGGAGCTGTTCAATGGAAAAAACCGCTCAGAGTCCTGTGTAATGACGGATGAGGGGATTTTTGTGTATTATATCCTGGCGTACAAAGGGGTTGTGGCTGCTGAGTGATCAGTCCGCACACTAATAGATCATAATCTTCAAAACCCGGTATCTGGATTGCTTCGCGGTGCTCGCAATGACCCATGGAGTCTGCTTTTCCGTCTTTGCGAGCGTAGCGAAGCAATCCAGCTATTTCAAATTATGGTCTACTAGGCCGTGTTGACAATTATTTTTAGATAATTCCTAGCGAAAAAAGCAATCAATACGATATTAATGCCTGCAAGGAATCGACGAACAAGTTTATCGTATCTCGTGGCTATGCCTCTGAACTCTTTTATTTTTCCGA
>JANMDF010000035.1:0-1678 GCA_031376145.1 Alphaproteobacteria bacterium | reverse complement strand
TCTCCGCTGCCGTACGATGGGCTCCAGCCTTCGCTGGGGATTCGATAAGTGTTGCACCACCTTCTCGCGAATCCCCAGCGAAGGCTGGGGTCTACCTTGGTACAGGGTTACAGTGTGAAATTTATATGGTATTCCGCCGCACCCTAGCCAATTTTTGCCAGAAGGCAAGGTGTTGCCTGTCTGTGTTACAAAAAAAGCAGTGGTGTTGCAGATTCTCTGCAATGTCACGGATGCTTCTCCCCCACTGCATAACCCCGTGCCGCCTGCAGCCAGATCCGATACAGGGCTGCTCGTTTTTTATTGCGCATCAAGGTATAAAGCACTAATTTAAAAACATAATACTGCCGATACAGCCATGGTGTCCAATATCCAACCTGATCTTTATACTTATGGGCAAGGTATGTGCGTGACCACTCGCCATACCAGTACCGCTTGACGTTTAAGGCCTGTGCATCCTGTACAATGCTTGATGCGGCATGCAGATGCCGCACCACGGCATCTGGCACATACAAGACAGGTACGCCTGCCTGCCAGGCGCGGTAACAGAGGTCGGTTTCCTCATAAAACAGAAAGATATTCGGATCAAAGCCACCGATGCGATTGAGGATCGCCTTGTGCAACAGCAGCGCACAGCCACAGACCCAGCCCACCGGTGCGGTGTGTTGAGGCTGTGCACAGGGTTTTGAACGCCTCCAGGCGAGCAGGGGCGGGTACAAGGGTTGATTCCTGCTGAACAGCACGTCTTTCACCCGTGCCGCCTGTCCATCTTTTTCAAGTACTTTGGGGGCGTACAGGGCATGTTCCGGGTGCATGCCTGCGGCAGCCAGCAAGGTGGGGATAGTTTCTGCCTGTAAAAACACATCCGGGTTCAGGAGTAAGACATAAGGCGTTCTGGCACGCTCAAGCCCAAGATTAGCCGCTACACCATAGCCCAGGTTTTCAGGACTGGCGATCATGACCACATCTGGCCGTGCTTGTCTGGCAACATCCAGGGTATTATCCTGGCTGGCATTATCTACAATCAACACAGGGTATTGTGCTGGAATGGCCGCCAGGCAGTCGGTAATAATCGCTGCGCTATTATAGGTAACAATCAGACAGGTGACAGCACTCACCCCGCCATAACCTTTTTTACTGTGCTGGCCAGTTGTTTCAGGGTAAATGGCTTAGGCAGGAACTCGATATTTTTCTGGGAATCCAGGCGTTCACGCATACTTTCCTCAGCATAACCGGAAATGCAGATCACCTTTAAATCCGGTTTCGTCTCGCGAACGATACGAATGAGGGTAGGGCCATCAATCACCGGCATCATGATATCCGTGATCATCAGGTCAATATCTTTGTTGAGATTCTTTAAGATTTCCAGGGCAGCTTCACCGCTTCTGGCTTCGATAACTTCATACCCCTTGTTCCGTAAAGCGCGGGCACCAAACAGACGCACTGGATCCTCGTCTTCCACCAGCAAAATCACGCCGGTACCGGTCAGATCACCACCTTCGCTGATTTTCTTTTCGGCAAACACTTCACCCTGGACGCGTGGCAGGTAAATACTGAAGGTCGTGCCACGGCCAACAACACTGTCTACCTCCACAAAACCACCGGTTTGTTTAATAATGCCATAAACGGTAGCCAGTCCCAGACCCGTGCCGGCACCCACATCCTTGGTCGAGAAAAACGG
>JANMDF010000022.1:0-1983 GCA_031376145.1 Alphaproteobacteria bacterium | reverse complement strand
TCCGCATTGGAAATAGAAGAGGTGTTGCGCACTCATCCAGCCATTGCGGATTGTGCCGTAGTAGGTTTGCCGAGTGAAGAGTGGGGCGAAACCGTGGCAGCTGCACTGGTGACCAAAGCAGATATTGACCTAAAAGCACTCAACCTCTGGATGCGGGAACGAATGCCTGCTTATCGGGTGCCTCGGCAGTATCTTTTGGTAACTGAGTTGCCCCGCAATGCTATGGGAAAGGTGACGAAAAAGGATGTCAAGGTTTTATTTTAAACCACCACTTTTGGGCTACTATTTGTCAATAACAATCCAATCCCAATGGGCATCAAAGCGCTTGTGCCAAAGAGCAACAAATAATAACCCGGCATAAAACCCCAACCCGCCCAAAATAGGGTGCCTTGCAAAAACAACAAAGCCTCCGACCCAATGATCCCGCTACCCAGTGCGATCAAGCCCCAGCTTTGATTTTTGCTTAGGCTAGCACTCTGCCCATATTGAAAACCCAGGATAAAAAAACTCAAAATGCCCAACATCATCAAGTGGATAAAACCAATGATGTAGTTGCGGATGGTATAGGCCATTTGAGCCACAAACGGTAGGGCGATGGCAGTTTGCACCAGTACCTTAATGCAAAAGCTGATCCAGGTGATTTGCCACAAGATGTAGTTGACACGATTTAATTTGGATATGAGTTGTGGCCACCAGGGCAACAGCATCAAGTATAGTACTCCCAGCATTGCAAATTGTAAACCTACTCCAATGCTGTTGGCCGCGAAAACCGGGGGATGTGGCTCTGCCCAGGCTACAGCCAGGGCAAATGTGAGTACGGTAGAACTCACCAACAATCGATAAAACCACTTGAGCCGTGGTAGTGGAAGGACAACTTGTTGTTGCTCCATCCAACGGAAGAATAGTGCCAGCACCGCAACGACAAACCAGCCATTGAATTGAAAATGCAGAAAAAACTGCACCGCAAGATGGTACCAGATGGTATGTTTGAAACCCAAGGCCATGAGTAGCCCCATCGCCCAAACTCCGAAGGTAGAAAGCACCACAAAGAATAAAGAGGTACGCAACAAACGGGCACTAAAGCGGGCATCACCCCGGAGGTCACCCCAGATCATGCGGGTAAAAGCATACGTGCAAAAAATGTGTAGGGTGGAAAAACCGATCGAAACCAGACCATAACCCTGAAATGGAAAACTGAACAGCATGCCCAGCACGCTGACCTGGGTCAACCAAAACAAACGGGTATAGGATTTCTGCCGTGCTGCTACATTGGGTACAAAATGCGCAAATAACAGCCCAAACAAGCCCAAATACAACCAACCCAGCATGGCTACATGTGAGTGAGCATGCAAGATGTTTTTGAATTTGAAAAATGGGATTTCCTGGATAAAGGCGAAACGAAGGGTTAGCCCCAGGAGTGCGGCGATGAAAAAATTACCCAGGGCGACTCGGAACCAAAGAGAGGGCATGATTCAATATTTACAGATTAGATCACCTCAATATAAAAGAGCGAAAGCGACATGTTTTATCACAAAGGGCATACAAAGGCAGCACAAAGGACACAAAGGACACAAAGTTAGACGTTGACAGCACTTTCTTTGCCCCTTTGTGATTTAACATGTCGGCATGGTTTCTTAATTCTGGATGATCCAACCCAAATGATGCACTATTTTTTCCCATCATTGGAGTACATAAACTCCAGAATATCCCGTGCATCCCCAATTGACACGTTTTGATTGGGCATCCTCATCAGACATTCTTCCAGCAGCGCCTGAGCCGCTGGGTCTTTGTCCAGCATGATTTCTACATTCGTGATCATGTTCATGATCCATTCGGGCTTGCGGCGCTCGGTGAGGCCCTTCCACCCTGGGCCAACCACCCGCATCTCGTCCAACTTATGGCAGGCCGCACATTTCATGTCGTAAATGGCTTGCCCTTTGGCCACCATATCTGGTTTGAGCGGACTGTTCAGGGTTACGGATT
>JANMDF010000316.1:0-1762 GCA_031376145.1 Alphaproteobacteria bacterium | reverse complement strand
GTCATCCTTGGGGTAAAAATAAAGAACCACATTTTTCCCTTTGAAATCTTTAAGGGAAACCGGTTTCCCCTTATCATTGGTCAACGTAAAGTCCGGTGCTTTTTTTCCGATCGCTGGCATATGGTTCTCCTATTTTTTTTTGTTGCGGATATCGTTTAACGTCCAGTCATATTGAAAATCAACATTGGACGGGTAATCGGTTTTTAGTTTTTCAATTACTTCATCCGCGTCAGAGCGGGTCTCATCCGAAATGAGAGACAGCAAATAGGCGGCCACGCCGCCTTCTTTTTCAAAATCTTTCCCGTACCATTTGAGCAAACTCGACACCTTTAATTTCCCCTCTTCCACATAAACATGTTTGGGATTGTTGGCGAAGGCTTCCGCATTCATCTGCAACCGTTCCTCAATGTCTTTCCCCGCGTAGGCGCGATTCCACAATTTAGGGCAGTCAATGGCACCGCACACAAGCGCAAAATGAATCCGCAGGTCCGGTTCCGGCATCGAGAGCGTGGGGAAACGCCCGCCTTTTTCCGGGTCCGCCCGCAACACCTGATGCTCGATTTGATTCAGCGTGAGATTTAATTTCGAAATTTTGAATTTTTTATCGAACAGTCCGAAATCGTCGCTGATCTTCTCCAGTTTGGGATTGGCCAAGACCAGACGAATGAGATGGGCGTTGTACGCGTTGATCCAAAAGGCCAGGCGTTCTTCCACCGGAAGGGACTTTACATCCACGGTTTCCAAAATCGTGATGTATTGATACAGGTCGCCGCCTTTGTTGACGCGAATTCCGGCGTAATCAACATACCCATCGCCGTCCACATTGGCTTTGAGAATATTGTCGAAAATGGTGTGGTTGACGGTCGTTGCGGCCTGCAGACTGGAAAGGAATAAACAACTCAAAAAAAATAAAATGAACAATCGCTTAAGCATGACTCCTCCTCTTAAAAATGTTCCGCTTTGTAGCGGATGTCCGGCGGTAGTTTTGAGGCTGACTCCTGGTCGAGCATCCAGATCAACTCCCCCGTTATGGGCTTGACCATCTGCGCTGGCGTGTTCGTCGATGCGGGGTCCGCCTGGAAAATTAATTTAACACTATCAGACTTTGAAGCTCCCGGACACATCATCAACACGCGGCGCGCGTTATTGATCACAGGCAGCGTCAACGTAATTCGGTGCGCAGAAAATTTATCAACATAAGGCGCTGCCGCCCAATGATCTTTTTCCAGAAGCGCCTCCGATTTTGGAAAAAGAGATGCAGTGTGACCATCTTCTCCCATGCCTAAAATAATGAAGTCAAACGTCGGAATCGTTTTGCTCAACTTGAAAAAAGCCCGCAACCCCTGGTCGTAGGCTTTGGCCGCCGCACTGGCCGGCTCCATCTCGCCCGCCATGCGAAACACATGCGATGGGGCAATGGGGACTTTTGACAACAACAAGTCCTTCGCCGCGCCGTAATTGCTATCGGGATGATTCGGCGGAACACAGCGTTCATCCACCCAAAAAATATACAGACTCGACCAGGGAATCCGGTCTCGGGTATACGCGCCAGCCAACAAGCTAAAAAAAGGTTTTGCGCTTGATCCGCCCGACAATGCAACGACGGCTTGGCCGCGCTCGCGAACCGCTTGCGCCACCGACTCTAAAAAAAGCTGCGCGGCCTTCTCATAAAACGCAGGCAAGTTTTGCCCCAGCAAAATTCTCATTCAATATTTTTAAAAAGTGCGCCCAAGTGCTCCAAACCTTTTTCCACGTCGCTCAG
>JANMDF010000290.1:0-4857 GCA_031376145.1 Alphaproteobacteria bacterium | reverse complement strand
ATTGCCATTGTTTGTTCGTGGTGGATTTTGCTGTGAAGGCTTCGGGTCGGCATCGCCCTTTCCAAGGGTGGCGAGTGCCAGCAGATAGGATGCGGGCAGGACACTGGCTTTAACAGTACCCTGCAGATTGCCACGGGTATCCATCAGGCTGCTGTCGGTCTGATACATCAACTGTCCTTGCAGGGGATATTTTTCGGCAATGCTGCCCTGGATATTGTCAAGCCGCCAGTTATTACCGGCGCGCTGCAGGTTTGCATTGAGAACGGCAGGCCATTGTCTGTCTGTATATGTTGCGGCAATAGTTCCCTCGAACGTTGCGGGTTGCTGTAAAGGTGCCCACTGACCTTTCACATCCATCTGATAGTTTTTGCCCTGGTGACGGGCGCTGACGTTGATACTGTTAATATACCCCTTTAAGGTTATACTGCTCTCTCCCTGTAATCTTTCCAGGGTTTTCAAGGGAAATCCCGCCAGGGTAGACAGGTACATCATCGCCTGATGACTGCCTTGCGTTGTGATGTCCAGTTTGGGCACCAGATTATAAATATCAATGTTGCCGGTCAGGCTGATACCATGATTGTCTGGGGTGTTGAGACGCAGGCTGTTGATACCGATATGCCGATTATCAGCCGTACCCTGGAAATTCAGTGCATGAATGGTATTGTCCTGGTATTGCCAGTTCGTAATGGCTGCAGTGATATGTACGGGATACTGCAGGCGACGCAGGCTTTTCAGGAAAGCGTTGGGCTCTGGTAACACACCTGTGTCAGGGGTTATCAGTTGATCACTGTTGAGAATCAGGTGATACCCTGGGGCGTCACCGGCCTGCTGAAAACGCAGATCACCGTTGATCTGCTGTATGGGGGTAGTGATATTAAAACGCTGCAATGCCCATTGATCTTCAGCAAGGAACAGATAGCCCTGTATCGCAACGGGCGTATTTTCTATGGTTTTTGCACTGTTCTTGATCAACAGGGGCTGATCTTTGTTGAAATCCAGCGTCAGAGCGTTCTGCTGCAAGGTATACCCGTGCACTTGCAGGGTAGCGGCATTGATCTGCAGTTGTCCGGTCAGGCTGCTGCCCCCCAGAAATTTGATCAGGCTGGCAAAATCAACGCCGCTGAAAAATGTTACCTGGTCACTGAGGGTATTGGTATTGACCGTACCATTCAGACGACCAGCACCCAGACGCACATCGGCGTTTAACTGCATGGTAGCCGTATCAAAACGCTGCAGGCGCAGGTTTGTGTTATTGTCCAGGTATTGCAGGGCGCCTGCTATGGTGAGGGTTTCCTGACTATTTATTTTTTTGATCAGTGTTTCAAAACCAAGACCCTGGACAGTATCGGCAAAACGCAGGGCACTCGTAAAATGATAGGGCTGACGTTGCCATGTATAGCTTCCGGACAGTGCCATGCTGGCAGGGGTGGTGGCGTCGATGCTGACCGTGAGCTGTTGCAGACTGAGGGATTGCACCCCACGATCCAGACTGATGGTCTCTGCACGGAGTTGACTGAATTCCAGATTGCCGGTGAGTAGTGTTAACCATGAAAACTGCATCTTCACATTGTTGAAGCGAATACCAGGAAGGTAGCCAGCGTTATTTTGCGGGATGATGGTTAACCCTGCAAACGCCAGTGTCGGGGTCTGTTCTATTGATACATGCGGTGTGCCAGTCAGCTTCAGCGTAAACGGTTTTCCACGTGCCAGGCGTTGCAGTTGATTTTCGGCAACACCCTGCCAGTCAATGGCATACGCTGCTGCCCACCAGAGTGCTGTGATCATTGCCAATAAAACCAGGAGTACACGGGGTTTTCGACTATAAATCAACTGATACAGGGTTGGCATTTTTTCGTATCTCGTGTGGTGGGGGTGTGGTATGTTTTATATGATTTACGCAGAACAAAGATTTACAGCACTATCCGTTTTTCCGGCGCAAGCCGGAATCCAGCAAAAACAGATAGTTTTGGATCCAGGCTTGCGCCGGGAAGACGGAAGCATCGTTATTTCGCGTAAGTCATATTTATAAAGTTACAACCACTTTAGCATAAAATTTCCATGAATGCACTGTACCATTCCCCGAATTTTGATGAGCGCAAACAGCCTATCACCCATTTGATTATACACTATACCGGTATGCGTACCGGAGAAGGGGCACTGGAACGGCTGTTGGATCCAGACTCTAAAGTGAGTGCGCATTTTTTAGTATTTGAAGATGGGCGTATTTTGTCTCTGGTAGATGTTGGTAAACGTGCCTGGCACGCGGGTGTCAGTTTCTGGGATGGTATTCGTGACTTGAACAGTGCTTCAATAGGTATTGAAATTGTTAATCCTGGACATGCCTATGGCTATAGAGCCTTTCCCAATGCCCAGATTATGGCCGTGACGCACCTGGCGCATCAGTTGATAGAAGACCATGATATCAAGCCCTGGCACGTATTGGCACATTCCGATATTGCTCCGGCTCGCAAACAGGATCCAGGTGAGAAATTTCCGTGGGCGCGGTTGGCGGAGCATGGGGTAGGGTTGTGGCCGGTGAGCCATCAGCACCGTCCGCTGGATATGCCATTTATTGATGGATTGATTTTATATGGTTATGAGGTGGTGGAGCCAAAAAAGGCCATTGAGGCCTTCCACCGTCATTATTACCCGGAACGCCTTGGCTTGGAGCCAGATGCTGAAAGTGCGAGCCGTCTGGCCGAACTCATTGCTATTAAACTTGCCTGATGGGGTTACAGCCTCTAGGGTGCACCTTGCCAGTCAGACGGATAGCTGCGGGCAGGAGCAATCCTGCGCGAGGAAAGTCCGGGCTGCAGAGAAACACGGTGCTGGTTAATGGCCAGGACGGATCGGCCTTGGCCGGTCTGGACGGAAAGTGCAACAGAAAGCAAACCGCCATGGTGCAACCATGGTAAGGGTGAAAGGGTGCGGTAAGAGCGCACCGCAGGCCTGGTGACAGGCACGGCATGGCAAACCCCACCGGCAGCAAGGGCAAATAGGGGCAACTGCAGGCTATGCCCAGGTATCAACCGACGGCATAGACCGAAAAGGGCGTTTCTCCCCCGTTGCCCGGGTAGTCTGCTTGAGCCTGTGCGTAAGTGCAGGCCTAGAGGAATAGCTATCCCTGCCGGGTAACCGGCAGGACAGAACCCGGCTTATAGTCTGACTGGTGATTTTATTACAAAACGTGTCTGTGCCGTTAGTCGTGGGTATTCACCGCAAAGATTCAGTTCTCTGTGCATGAGCGGAAAGCGGCATGGTCAGCTGGATTGCCCCATACGGCACATGCGGCGCAATCGTCCCACTCTTGGATTTCCGCAATTCCACTAACCCATAGGTAGCCATTGTTTTAAGCGTACGGGAAAGATTAGACTTTTTCCGCCCCGTTTCTGCTGCCAATTCAGTGAGGGAACGAGGGTGTGTTTCAGCAATGATAGATAGCAACACACGGTTTTTTTCAGACAAAATCTTGCTGAAACTTTCTGTGCTTGGAAACCATACTTTTGGTTCATGTGGTGCAGGCTTGTGTTTTCCTGCTGCAATCGCCAATGTGCGGGCTTTCATTTGTTCATAAGAGGCAATGCCGATGGTGAGTGTTGTCATGGAGTAATTCCTTCTTTTTCAAGATATTTATCCACTGCCTGCCAAAAATCCTGCAACAGGGTAAGTGCATCGGTGTAAGGATAATGCTTGATACGTTCCCCCTCGTGGCGATGGTCATGGGTGGGATGAGGCTTTACCGCATGAGCATTATCAAACCCTAGCACACGCTCATTATCAGCGTTATGCAAGGTGAGAGAATAGGACAAACCCTGTGGACGCACCGCCGTCGTGGGGACACGCTTCACCACAAATTTCACCCAATACCGCGCCTTCTCGTTAATCAAGAAAACGTTACCGTCTAAGCCTAGCAGTGTATCTAAGCCTGTATCGGCGTCTTCATTTGTCATGCTGTATAGTTATCATAAAGTGATAACCAATGCAAGTCCATAGGAACCTCTGCAAAAGCTCCCTGTCATTCCTTCGCTGTGCTCAGGACAGGCTCTGAACGAAGTGAAGGATCTCTTTGTAATTATTGAGGTGCTTCGCTGCGCTCAGCATGACACTGCCCCCTTTTGCAGGGGTTCCTATACAACACCATGCAATCCCATATCGCACTGTATAACAAAATATTTGTACGGAATAAAACCGTATGGTATACTGAGTGCAGTAATTGGAAGGGATAGCACCAATGCCGCACATTAGCCACGAAGCCCCTAGAATAGGCAGGATTGAGTTGCGGGCAAGCGACTATGAAAAGGCGATTTTATCGCGTGCCGCCTCACTTGAACATCTTGATTTAACAAGTTTTATTGTGCGTACGGCTATTCCTGTAGCGCAAAAAATTATTGATCAGGCAGAACGCATTGCGCTTTCTGAACGTGACAGCTTGAAGGTTTTAGACCTTTTAGAGAACCCACCCCGCGCTAATCAACGTTTGGCAGAGGCAGCGCATTTAGTACAGCAAACGCGTACCACACCACAATGATACCCTCCTTCTTATGCTTATGGCATGAGGAGCCAATAACCGCGCATCACAACCGTAAAGCATTCGATTGTGGGGAGCCTGCCCTGAATGAATACCTGCAACGCTATGCACGCCAAAATCACGAATCAGGGGGAGCAAAAACGTTTGTTGCGGTTGCAGACGATGCCCCGTTAAAAGTGTTGGGGTATTACAGCCTAAGCCCCGCCTCGTTGGATTATGCCAAAACACCCGATGTCGTGCGGCGCGGTTTAGGGCGTTATGATGTGCCCATCTTCAGGCTTGGAGGCCTTGCCGTTGATAAGGCACTGCAAGGGCAAAAACTTGGTGGC
>JANMDF010000208.1:0-2792 GCA_031376145.1 Alphaproteobacteria bacterium | reverse complement strand
TGTTGATCCCAAATGATAACGTTGCGCTGACCTGTTTAATCATCGGTATGATGATCCGCTATGGTTTTGGGGCGATGGCCGGTCTGGGCTGGAATGCCTGGATGCGGGATATAATTCCGGCGCGTCTGCTGGGGCGATTTTTCAGTCGCCGCCTGTTTTATGTGCAACTCATCGCGATTATTTTGACATTATGTGCGGGCTGGCTGCTGGATCACTGGCAGTACCTCGGTATACACAGCCGTGAACAGGCGTTTGCCTGGTTGTTTTTTGGTGGCTGGTTTGCAGGCATCATCAGTGCCCGGATGCTTGCCCGCATCCCGCAACCAGTAATACCTGAAAAAACCACATCCCATAAAGGATTGCGTCTAGACGCCCTGAAGCAGCCGTTTAAAGACCGGAATTACCGGAAAATGATGATTTTTCTGGCCTGTTGGAACTTTGCGGCCAACCTGGCCGCGCCATTTTTTGCTGTTTATATGCTGACCGTGCTGCAGTATGATATGGCATTGGTGATAGCCCTCACCATTTTAAGCCAAATCACCCATGCCCTGTCGTTGCGGCTATGGGGAAAATACAGTGACCGCTACAGTAACCGCACCGTGATGCGGCTGTGTGGCGGGGTATTTGTTAGCTGTCTGCTGGGCTGGACATTCGTGACGTTTCCGGAACAGCATATGTTCAGTCTGCCACTGGTGATGCTGCTGCACATGGCCATGGGGCTTGCCAATGCCGGTATTGTCCTGACCTCGGCAAATATTGCTTTGAAGCTGACTGGCAAGCGCAAGGCAACCCCCTTTCTTGCCGTGAACAGTGTATTATCGTCGGTTGCTGCGGCAACAGCCCCTATTGTTGGTGGTGGCCTGGCGGACTTTTTTGCCGATAAATCTTTATCTGTCGTGCTCGACTGGCAGACCATCGGTATTCATGATCTGTCGTTCAGTGCCTTCAGTTTGCGTAATTGGGATTTTCTGTTCATTACGGCGTTTATTGTCGGGCTATATGCCCTGCATCGCCTGCGGATGGTGGAAGAAAAAGGCACGGTCTGCCACAAACAGGTGTTGCGGGAAATTCTGGATGACAGCAGTAAAATCCTGCGTTCTGCCTCCAGCCTGGCGGGATTGCGCACCATGGCACTGCTCCCGGGCATGCTGCTGGATAACGTATTGCGCCGGGAAGATACCCAGAAACGCAGGCGGTAGAGCAGATACATAAACACTAGTGTAGTGTCTCCAGCAAAGCTTTACTACGATTACGTTGACGATGATGCCGCAAAAGTGCCCCTCACCCAACCCTCTCCCTTCTTAGGGAGAGGGCGGGGTGAGGGTTATTGTATATGACAACACATGGATATGAGATGTAAATCTATACAAGAGACACTACACTAGAGCGCAAACGAATTTCCGCCGTCACCCGCGCTGTAAATCAGCAAGTCACGGCTGCTGGTCAATCAACAGAGATAAAAAAGAAAGCCCGCCTGGAATTCCAGGCGGGCTTTGCAGTATCATATAAACCCACAACCCTGCGCACCGCACAGGATTGTGGCAGGCGGGCATATTACGCCAGTTTTTCACCATGCAGGCCAAGATCCAGGCCGTGAGCCTCAGTATGAGCATCAACGCGTAATGGCACAAAGATGCTGACCAGCTTCAACAGAATGAAGGTGGCGACACCAGAGAATACCGCAACCAGCAGTGAACCGGCCAGTTGTGCCAGAATCAGCGTGCTGTTTCCTTCCAAAAGACCAGCAGTGCCACCGATCGCCTGCTCAGCAAATACCCCGGTCAGAATAGCACCGACAAAGCCACCAACCCCGTGGATGCTGAACACATCCAGAGAATCATCAACTTTGAAGATTTTCTTTAACTCGGTTGCTGAATACATGCAGATGATACCGGAAAGCAGACCAATGGCAATCGCACCCTGTACTCCGACGAAGCCGGAAGCCGGGGTAATGGCAACCAGACCGGCCACCGCACCAGAGATTGCCCCCAGAACACTTGGCTTGCCTTTCACAACCCATTCCATGGCGATCCAGGCCATTGCAGCACAAGCTGTAGCAATGTGGGTGACGAGCATAGCGAAACCAGCGCGACCATCGGCAGCCAGTGCTGAACCGGCGTTGAAGCCGAACCAGCCGACCCAGAGCATGCATGCGCCAACCAGGCTCAGAGCAAGATTGTGTGGTTCATTCTTCTTATTGCTCTTGCCAAGAACAACAGCGGCAACCAGACCGGCAATACCAGCGTTGATGTGTACCACGGCACCCCCGGCAAAATCCAGCACAGGGCCAAGACCAAGGAATCCGGCGTAATCTGTCAGACCGGTACCACCCAGCAGGCCAGCAGGCCCCCAGACCATGTGTGCGACAGGCGCATACACAACAACTGACCATAATGCTGTAAACAGCAGCATGGCAGAAAAGCGCAGACGATCAGCCACTGCACCCAGAATCAGGGCAGTGGTAATAATGGCGAACGTCATTTGAAACATGATAAAGACTGTTTCTGGAATAGTGCCGCTCAGACCGCCAATCTCAAGACCTTTCAGCATCACCTTGTCAAAACCGCCGATAATGCTGCTGCCTTCTGAAAAGGCCAGACTGTACCCGACAACAATCCAGGTAATGCTCACCACACAGCAAGTGGCAAACGACTGCATCAGTGTCGCCAGTGTATTTTCTTTGCGCACCAGGCCGCCGTAAAACAGGGCAAGCCCTGGAATCGTCATAAACAGAACGAGACCACTGGCAACAATTAACCAGGCGGTATCGCCCTTATCGGCAACTGCCGTTG
>JANMDF010000186.1:0-1518 GCA_031376145.1 Alphaproteobacteria bacterium | reverse complement strand
CCTTCGCACTGATGCTCCCAACTGGCAGTCCTGGCTGGTATTTTTCCTGCGCGCTTTACAGCAGCACAAACGCCGCTTAGCTGAAAAAATAGAACGGGAAAAACTGATGCTGGCCGCCCAGCCAGAACTGGCCGCACAAATCATTGACGAAGCGCGCAGCCGTGGCCGAGTGACCATGGGCGACATGATCCGCCTGACCGGTGCAAGTCGCAACACCCTGAAAGAGCATTTCAAAAGGTTGCAGGAACAGGGGCATATTGTCCGTCAGGGGACTGGTAGGGCAACGTGGTATCGGTTGCCGTAAACTGGTTTATTGCCCAAGTCATTGGCAACTGTATCAACCTGCACGCGATATCTTCTGAAAGTTTTAAATTTCAGCTTCCACCTGATTGCACATGATATTTTGCTGTCTTATTTCTGTAACGGTTTATACAGACAATTGTACTGTTGATTTGATAAATGCTGCTTTGTTCGATGATATCCAAAGCCCTCTATCATTCCTTCGTTTTTCTCAGGACAAGCTCTGAGCCCTTACAGGACAGGCTCCGCGAAGGATTCCTTTGTAATTATTAAGATGCTTCGCTATGCTCAGCATGACACTACCACCTTTTGCAAGGTTCCTATATTAGGTATGCATATCATCGGTATTACAAACGTAACCCCGGATTCGTTCAGCGGTGATGGGCGGCTGGACGTTCAGGCCGCTGTTGCGCACGCGCTGCAGTTACTGAATAATGGTGCCGATATCCTGGACATTGGCGGGGAGAGTACGCGGCCTGGGTCGCAGCCCGTGGACACAGAAACAGAAATACAGCGGGTAGTGCCGGTAGTGCAAGGCATTCTCCGCGCCTATCCCCAGGCATCTTTAAGTATTGATACCAGCAAGGCCGCTGTTGCCGATGCCGCCTGTCAGTCAGGCGTGCACATGATCAATGATGTGACGGCAGGTGCAGATCCGGATATGTTTTTGGTGGCAGCACGCCATCATGTACAGCTCGTCCTGATGCACAACGCCACATCAGGGGCAGTGCAGCAAGGTACACAGGGGATTGCCTGGCAGGCCCCATCTTACGAAGATGTCGTAGCCGAAGTGGCCGATTATCTGCTGGCAAGAGCCGCTATTGCAATGCAAGCGGGGGTGCGGCAGGAGCATATTATTATTGATCCCGGCCTGGGTTTTGGCAAAAATGTGGCGGATAATCTGGCGATCATGCGTGGATTGCCGCAATTGACCGATCTGGGTTTCCCCTTATACGTTGCTGCGTCTAATAAGTCGTTTATTGGTGAAACATTACAGGTTCCCCTGGCTGAACGGCATGTTGGCAATCTGGCCTGTGTGGCACAGAGTTTTTTTGCCGGTGCCGCGTATGTGCGGGTGCACGATGTCAGGGCAACGCGGCAGCTGGTTACGATGCTGCAGGCAGTGCGGTGAGTGCCGTCCGCAGGCCGATGCTGAGACCCGCCGCCCTTTGCTGCGCAAAGGTGCGCATGGATGGGATGACTGACTGCAGTCAGTCA
>JANMDF010000104.1:0-1542 GCA_031376145.1 Alphaproteobacteria bacterium | reverse complement strand
CCGGAGCGAAAACTCAGATCGATTGCCGGAGGACGGTCAGGGGATTCTTGAACGCCTCGGTGGTTGGGCTACTGCTGGTGGTTACGGGCTGTTCCACCGGTTCGGCACCGCCAAAGTAACCAGACCAATATCCTGTCAGGCTTTGTAAGTCATGAACGAAGGGCTCGGTTTTGGCCAATTCAAACTCGCGTGCCAAGCGATTATGCCGGACTTCAGCGATCGCATCAGCCTCCAACCGCGTCAGCTCTTTCAATTCGAGCAAGTGTTCGAGATAGCTCTCTCGGACATTTTTTCTCTTATCGATTGCAGCGTACATTATTGGCTGTGTGAAACGTGGTTCGTCTCCCTCGTTATGCCCCAAGCGTCGATACGCATACATGTCGATGACGACATCCTTCTCGAACTCCTTACGGAAATCCATCGCCAAATTCACGACTTGTGCGACCGCTTCAGGATCCTCGCCATTGACATGGAAGATTGGGATCTGCAGCATCTTGGCGATATCGGTGGCGTAGGTACAGCTACGCGCTTCATCGGGTTCCGTTGTAAAGCCGATTTGGTTGTTGAGCACGATATGTAGCGTGCCACCTGTTCGGTAACCGGGCAATTCGCTTAAGTTCAAAGTCTCTTGAACAACTCCTTCGCCGATAAACGCAGCGTCCCCGTGGATCAGGATCGTCATGCTTTCGGTTCGATGGGCGTCTCCGTCTCGGTCCCGCTTTGCCCGGCATCGCCCGAGCGCTACTGGGTTGTCGAACTCCAAGTGACTTGGATTGAAGCACAGCGAGATGTGTACTTTTTGGCCAGTGCTGGTTGTCCAATCACTGCTGTAACCCATGTGGTACTTTACGTCGCCACCGCCGCGAAATAACTCGGGCTTGGGGTCGTCAAACGACCAGAAAATGCTTTGGGCGCGTTTCCCCATGATATTGGCGAGCACGTTGAGTCGCCCTCGATGTGCCATCGCAAGCAGAACGCCATGAATTCCATGCTGGCCCGCTTTCTCTAATGCCCGATCGAGCAACGGAATGAGACTCTCTGCCCCCTCCAACGAGAATGTTTTGGCAGTCGCGTACTTCTTGCGAACGAACTCTTCGAAAATTGTCGCATCCGCCAATTTCGTATAGATGCGTGTCTGCACTTCATGCGACAACGTAAGCCGGTTTTGCGTCGTTTCCATGCGTCGCTGAAGCCAATCGCGAATATTGCGATTGTCGATGTGCATAAATTGTGCACCGATGCTTCGGCAATAGGTGTTTCGAAGCTTCTCAATAATGTCCGCCAACGTCCGTCCATTTGAGTACTCGAGCGTTGGAGAAGTGAACGGTCGCTTTAAGTCTTCCTCGGTCAAGCCATGCGATTGAGGATCGAGCTCCGGCGGTCCCTTGCGAGTTAGACCGAGTGGATCGATCCTGGCCATTAAATGCCCTCGAACTCGATACTCACGAACCAATTGATCCACCCGCTCCTGCATCCTGGCTAGCCAAAGGGCGTCTGGAGCTGGCTCCGTGCTACTGTTTTCGGAATTAGCAGCTACCTCCG